>JALORM010000260.1 GCA_025458985.1 Paracoccaceae bacterium
CAGCGGCTGGAGGCCGAAGGCATGATCCGCGGCTACCGCGCCGAGGTCGCGCCCGAGCGTGTCGGGCTGGGGGTGGAGGCCTTCGTGCGTATCGTCATGGCCACCCATACCGAACAGAACGCGCGGGACTTCGTCCGCGTCACCCGCGCCCAGCCCGAGGTCGTCGGCGCCTGGACGCTGACGGGCGAGGCCGACTATCTGCTGCGTGTCTTCTGCACCGACCTCGCGGCGCTGAACCGGCTGGTGCAGCAGGTGCTCCTGCCGCACCCTGCCGTCAGCCGCGTCACCAGCCAGATCGTGATGGAACGCGTCAAGCCCGACGCGCCGCTGCCTGTCGGCGGCCGCTGACGGTCCGTCCGTGCCGGTCCATCGGCCGTGGTCGCGGCATGGCCCGCTTCATCCGGCCGGCTGCGCCCGCTCGACCAGGCGGGCGAAGAACGAGGCGCCGATCGGGGCCGCCTCGTCGTTGAAGTCGTAGCGCGGGTGGTGCAGCGGCGCCCCCGGCCCCTGGCCCAGGAACAGATACGCTCCGGGCCGTTTTTCCAGCATGTAGGCAAAATCCTCGGCGCCCATCTCGCGCCCGCCCTCGGCGTTCACTGCCGCCGCCCCCGACACGTCCTGCGCGACCTCGGCCGCAAAGGCGACCTCGGCCTCGTCGTTCACGGTCGAGGGATAGCCCACCTCGTAGTCGAGCTCGGCCTCGACCCCGTAGGCCGCCGCCTGGCCCTGCGTGATCTCGCGCAGCCGCCGCATCACCATCTTCTGCACATCGGGCGCGAAGGTTCTGACGGTGCCGTTGATCCAGGCGGTTTCCGGGATGATGTTGTCGGCGGTGCCGGTGTGGATCTGGGTGACCGACACGACGAGGTCGTCGAGCGCGTAGTGATTGCGGCTGACGATGGTCTGGATCGCCTGCACGATGCCGGCCGCGGCGACGACGGGGTCGGCGGTCTCGTGCGGCATCGCGCCGTGACCGCCCCGCCCTGTCACGGTGATCGAGAAGGTGTCGACCGCCGCCATGATCGGCCCCGGCGTCGTGACGAAGTGCCCCAGCGGCAGGTTCGGCGCATTGTGGAGCGCGAAGACGCGTCCGATCCCGAAGCGGTCGAGCACGCCTTCCCTCACCATCACCTCGGCGCCCGCGCCGTTCTCTTCGGCGGGCTGGAAGATCAGCGCGACGCGGCCCGAGAAGTTGCGCGTCTCGGCCAGGTACTTGGCTGCGCCGAGCAGCATGGTGGTATGCCCGTCATGGCCGCAGGCGTGCATTGCGCCGGGATGCTCGCTGGCGTGGTCGGCCCCTGTCGCCTCGGCGATGGGCAGCGCGTCCATGTCGGCCCTGAGCCCGATGGTCGGTCCCGCTCCTCTTCCCTCGATCAGCGCCACGATGCCGCTCTGCGCGATGCCTTCATGCACCTCGTCCACCCCGAACGCGCGCAGCCGCTCGGCCACGTAGGCCGCCGTCACCGGAAGGTCGAAGCTCAGCTCGGGGTGGCGGTGCAGCCACCGGCGCCAGACCCGCATCTCGTCGGCCATCGCGGCGATGCGGTTGATCACGGGCATGGGTAGCGTCCTTCCGGATTTGCGGCTATCGCAGGGGCACCATGACCACGAACCCCCCAGACCCCGCAAGCCCAGAAGCGGCGATCCGACGGCTGCTCGGCATCATGGCCCGCCTGCGCGACCCTCGGACCGGCTGCCCGTGGGACATCGCGCAGACGCCCGCAACCATCGCGCCCTACACGATCGAAGAGGCGCACGAGGTCGCCGATGCCATCGAGCGCCAGGCCTGGGACGAGCTTCCGGGCGAACTGGGGGACCTGCTCCTGCAGGTGGTCTACCACGCCCGCATGGCCGAAGAGGCGGGGCGCTTCGACTTCGCCGACGTCGCCACCGCGATCGCCGACAAGATGGTGGCGCGCCATCCCCATGTCTTCGGCGACGAAAGCCGCGAAAAGTCCGCCGAGCAGCAGACCCGCGACTGGGAAGCGGCAAAGGCTGCCGAGCGCGGGCCCGCCGGCACGCTCGACGGCATCGCCCTCGGCCTGCCCGCGCTCACCCGGGCGCTCAAGCTCCAGTCCCGCGCAGCCCGGGTCGGCTTCGACTGGCCCGATGCCTCGCATGTCCTCGCCAAGATCGTGGAGGAGGCACACGAGCTGACCGAGGCGCGCGACCGCTTCACCCAGGACGAAATCGAGGCCGAGATCGGCGACCTTCTCTTCGTGCTGGCGAACCTTGCGCGTCACCTCAAGGTCGATCCCGAGGCAGCGCTGCGCCGTACCAACGCGAAGTTCACCCGCCGATTCTCAGCGATCGAGGCCGCGCTCGCCGCCCGCGGCCGCCGCCCGGAAGACAGCACCCTCGAAGAGATGGATGCGCTCTGGAACGCGGCGAAGGCGGCCGAACGTGGCTGAGCCTTCCCCCTTCATCCTGTCGGAAATACTCCGGGGGTGAATGCGCCGCGAGGCGCAGAGGGGGCAGCGCCCCCCGCCTGCGCCGCGCCGCCAGGCGCGGCGCCGGGCCCAAGTCGCGGAGCGGGCCGCATGGCCCGCGACAAGACGCGGGAGCGCCCCCGCGCGGCCTCAGCCCCCCTCAGCCCTCCGACATCTCGCCGAAGCTTCCGCCCTCTCGCACCAGGCGGTCCCAGAGGGGCGCGGGGGTCCAGAACGGATCGGCCTCCGCCCAGCGACGCAGGTCGTCGCGCAGAAGCAGCAGGCCGGTCTCGTCCGCCCATTGCATCGGCCCGCCGAGGACGCGCGGGAAGCCGTAGCCGTTCATCATGACGACGTCGACATCCGAAGGCCGCAGGGCCACGCCCTCCTCGACCAGACGGGCGCCCTCGTTGGCCATCGCGGCAAGGCAGCGACGGCGGATCTCGTCCGCTCCGATCCGGCGCGGGACGATGCCCTTCGCCGCACGTTCGGCCTCGACTACCGCGGCAACCTCGGGGTCCGAAACGCCCTCGCGGCTGCCCTCGGGGTAGCGGTAGTAGCCCGCGCCGGTCTTCTGCCCGAACCGCCCCGCCTCGCAGAGCCTGTCGGGAATGGCGACATAGCGCCGGCCCGGGTCCGGGGTTGCGGCCAGCCGCTTGCGCCTCGCCCAGCCTATGTCGAGCCCGGCCAGGTCCTGCACCTGGAACGGCCCGAGCGGAAAGCCTGCGCCGCGCATCGCCGAGTCGATGCCCTCCACGCTTGCGCCGTCCTCCAGCAGCGTCTCGGCGACCAGCCGATAGGCGCTGAACACCTGGTTGCCGATGAATCCGTCGGCGACGCCCGCCCGCACCGCGATCTTGCCGAGCCGCCGGGCCAGCGCGAACCCGGTGGCGACCGCATCGGCCGAGGTCGCGCGCCCGACCACCACCTCCAGAAGCGGCATGGCCTGGGCGGGCGAGAAGAAATGCAGCCCGATCACGCCCTCCGGCCGCGCGGTGGCCCCGGCGATCGCGTCGAGGTCGAGGTACGAGGTGTTGCTGGCCAGGATCGCCCCCGGCGCGAGGGTCCGGTCCAGCGCGGCGAAGGTGGCGTGCTTGACCTCCATCTCCTCGACGACCGCCTCGATGACGAGGTCGCAGGCGGCCAGCGTCGCCAGATCCGTCGCCGTCTCCAGCCGGGCAAGGCGCCGGGCGGCTTCCTCCTCGGTGATCCGCCGGCGCGCCGTGCCGCGGGCATAGGAGGCGGCGATCCGTTCCTCGGCGGCGGAGCGCGCGGCCTCGTCGCGTTCGACCAGGATCACGGGCAGGCCTGCGTCGAGAAGTGCGATGGCGATGCCCGATCCCATCGTCCCGCCGCCGACCACGCCGGGGCGGTCGACCGCCCTCGCCGTGCCCCGCGCCAGTTCCGGCACCTTGCCGGCCCGCCGCTCGGCAAGGAAGGCGTGGCGCAGCGCGCGCGCCTCGGGGGTGTCGAGGCAGTCGAGGAACGCATCCCG
>JALORM010000261.1 GCA_025458985.1 Paracoccaceae bacterium
TAGATCGCGGCGCGCGAGGCCCACCATTTCGCCCGGTAGGCCAGGTCCGCCTCGCCATCTCGGAAAATCTGTTCGGATGCGGCGGTCATGTCCGGGGCCTCGTCCAGCGGTCGGCGAGCTTCATGAGCACGGTCATGAAGATCACGATCAGCACCAGGTAGACCATGGCGAGCAGGGTCCCGTAGCCCACGTTCGACCGGTCGCGGTATTCGCGGAAGATGAAGCTTGTCACCGTGTCGGTGGCGCCGCCCGGGCCGCCTGCGGTGATGTTGATGACGATGTCGGCCAGCTTCAGCTTGAAGATGATGCGGATCAGGATCGCGGTGATCGAGACAGGCAGCATCAGGGGGAAGGTGACCTCCCAGAAGCTTTTCCACGGCCCCGCACCGTCCACCCGCGCGGCCTCGGTCAGCTCGCGCGGGATCGCCTGCAGGCCCGCCAGCAGCATGATCATCATCAGCGGGATGAAGGTCCAGGCATCCATCGCCATGATCCAGAACCGCGCCACCTCCGGAGAGCCGAAGAACGAGGGGTCGAAGCCCAGTTCCCGTGCCAACCGGGCCAGCGGGCCGAAGCGCACCTCCATCATCGACTTGCCGATCATCCAGCTGACCGCGACCGGCGACAGCATCAGCGGCAGCAGGAACGCCACCCGGAAGAAGCGCCGCGCCCGGATCTCGGAATGGAGCAGCAGCGCCAGCCCGAAGGCGATGGCGTATTCGACAAGGATCGCCGCGACATACCAGACCATGTTCCAGAGTGCGTTCCAGTAGAACGGGTCGGCCCACATCTGACGGACGTTGTCGAGACCGTTGAACTTGCGCCCCGAGATCGAAGCGAGGTTCCAGTCGGTGAAGGCGATGGTCAGCCCGAAGACCAGCGGAAAGACCACCATCGCCACGGTGAACAGCGCGGCCGGCAGCACGAAGACCAGCCGCTTGCCGTGTTCGCCCTTGAGCATCACCTGCCCGATGCAGAGGCAGGTGCCCCAGAAGGCATAGGCGTAAAGGGTGGGCCGCCAGTCGGTCAGGCCGAGGTCCAGCCGGCCCGCCGCGTCGAGCGCCTGGGCCAGCGCCACCAGCAGCAGAAGGCCGAACGAGCCCCACATGAGCGCGCGCCCCGCCGCGCGTCGGGCGGGGGACAGGTCGTCACGCGTGACGACGTGGAGAAGGTCGCCTTCGGAACTCATGCTGGCATGTTAGTTGGCGCCGTAGGGCGTGGGAAGAGGCAAGGGAGCCCCCTTCCGGACGCCCGGCAGCCCCTGCGCGCGGGCAGCAAATGTCAGAATAAATTTACAGTTGTATATGTCTATGTCGCGTGACATAGTCTGGCCCGGGGCGCGGGGGGGCGTCTGCGTCGCCTTGCAAACCTTCGGTCGAGCCGGCCGGTCCTGTCCGGATTGATCCGAACGCGAAGCGGGGACACGGAGGAACTCGTATGTCCGACAACGAAGACAAGGTCTGGCCGACCGGCCTGACCCTGAGAGAAGCCGAAGAGGTACATAGTTACCTCATCGACGGTACGCGCGTCTTCGGGCTGATCGCCCTTCTGGCGCACATTCTCGTCGCCTACACCACGCCGTGGCTGGGATAGGGGGCAGACCATGAACAACTCGAAGATGTGGCTCGTGGTCAAGCCCACCGTGGGCATTCCCCTGTTCCTGTCGGCGGTGGCCGTGGGGTCGTTCGCAGTCCATGTGGCGGTGTTGACCAACACCTCCTGGGTCGGCGACTTCCTGCAGGGCCAGCCGCTCGGCACGGGCGATGCCCAGGCCTCCCTGGCGCCCGCCGGGGATGCCACCCTTCCGGCCCAGGCGAGCTACTCGGCTCCGCAAGCCGAAGGGCAGACGGTGCTGGTGATCATGCCGGACGGCACGACCGCCCGCGCGGTGCTCGAAACACCGGAGACGCTCGCCGCGCTCGACGGCTCTGCGCCGCGCGTGATCGAGCAATAGCCGCCGCGGGGATCTCCCCGCGCCTGTGATGCGGGTTTCCGGGGGTCACCCCCGGGAGCCTGCGCCCCTCGGATGCGCCACTTCGGGGACGACGCGCATGTTCGACTATCGTCGCAAAGCGCTCGAGACGCTGGCCCGCCTCGGCCCGCGCTATCTTCCCTTCGCGGATGCGGCATCGGACGAGGTGCCGCTGTCGCGCCTGCTTCGCCTGTCGCTGTTCCAGGTCAGCGTCGGCATGGCGCTTGTGCTTCTGGTCGGGACGCTCAACTGCGTGATGATCGTCGAGCTGAAGGTGCCGGCGACGCTGGTTGCCGGGATGCTTGCGCTGCCGCTGCTCTTCGCGCCGTTCCGCGCCCTGATCGGCTTCCGGTCCGATACCCACCGCTCGGCGCTCGGCTGGCGCCGTGTGCCCTTCATCTGGAAGGGAACGCTGCTGCAATGGGGCGGCTTCGCCATCATGCCGATGGCCCTTCTTGCGCTGTCGGGCCTCGGCTACGCGGCCGAGGCGCCGCGATGGCTCGGGCTGTCGTCCGCGGCCCTGGCCTTCCTTCTGGTCGGTGCCGGCGTCCATACCGTGCAGACCGTAGGCCTCGCGCTTGCGACGGATCTGGTCCCGGATGAGGACCAGCCGAAGGTCGTCGGGCTGATGTACGTGATGCTGCTTCTTGGAATGATCGTCAGCGCCCTGGCCTTCGGTGCGCTGCTCGAGACCTACTCGCCCGGGCGCCTGATCCAGGTGATCCAGGGCGCCGCCGTGGTCACGCTGATCCTGAACGGCGCGGCGCTGTGGAAGCAGGAGCCACGCGACCGCGGCCGCGCTGCGGCGACCGGACCGAGGCCCGAATTCGCAGATGCCTGGCGCGCCTTTGCCGCAAGGCCCGGCGCCATCGGGCTGCTGGTGATCATCGGCCTCGGGACGGCCGGCTTCGGCATGGCGGACGTGTTGCTCGAACCCTATGGCGGCGAGGCCCTGGGCCTCAGCGTCGCCCAGACGACCAAGCTGACGGCGGTTCTGGCGGCCGGTGGCCTTGTCGGGTTCACCATGGCCTCCCGCTGGCTCGGCCGCGGGACCAGCGCGATCGGGATGGCGGCCTTCGGGGCCGCTCTTGGCGTGCCGGCCTTTGCGGGAATCATCGTCTCGTCCTTCGCGGCTGCGCCCGCCCTGTTCGTGGCCGCAACGCTGCTTGCCGGGTTCGCCGGCGGCCTATTCGGACACGGCACGCTGACCGCGGCGATGCGCGCAGCCCCCCGCGAACAGGTGGGCCTGGCGCTTGGCGCCTGGGGGGCCGTGCAGGCTACGGCCGCGGGTCTTGCGGTGGCCCTTGGCGGGGTCATCCGCGATGCGGTGGCCGGCCTGGGCGGCGCAGTCGGGCCTGCGACGCCCTATCTGCCGGTGTTCGGCCTCGAGATCGTACTGCTCGCGCTGGCGCTTCTGGCCGTGCAGCCACTGAAGAAACGGGAAACTCGACACCACGGGAAAGACGTCTACGTCAGATAGCATCGCGCAGCGCAGGGTGCGGCCCGCCGTGCCGCAGCCGGGGCGCCCGTACCCGGCAGACCTGGGCCGAAACAGACTGGAGGAGACATGACCACCATCATCACCCGGATCTACAGAAGCAACGCGGATGCCGAGGCCGCCGCGGCCGAGCTGGACAGCGCCGGCCACCCGCGGGAGAACGTCGACATCGTGTCCGAGCCCGACATCTTCCGCAGCGGCCGGTCGCTGGCGCAGCGGATCGCCGATGCCCGGGTCGGCAAGGCCTCTGCCGGCATCTACGAGGCCGAGGTGCGCAGCGGACGCACGCTTCTTGTCGTGCGCGCGCCCGTGGTGCCGTTCGGCGCGGCCCGCAATGCGATCGCCATCGTCGACCGGCACGAGCCGCTCTACGTCTCGGGCGTCGTCAGCAACGAATACATCCGCGAACGGCCGAAGACCGAGCTGTTCCTCAGCATCCTGCCCGATCACAATCGTGGGACGGTCTCCGAGGCCTTCGGGCTGAGGACCCTGTCACCGCGCCGGCCGCGGACCTCCGCGATGTCGGGCGGGGGGTACATGTCGAAGCTGTTCTGGCCGATGCCGCTTCTGTCGCGCAAGCAGCGCAGAAGCTCGGTCATCCACGGCGGCGCCCATATGTCGCGCTTCTTCTGGCCGATGCCTCTGGTTGCGCGGCGGCGTGCCCGCTGAACGGCCGAGGCGCGCCGGCTTGCCGACGCGCCCCTGCGGTTGTTCGATGCGGCGGACGCCCTCGCGCCCGCCGCTTCGGCCTCACATCCCGAGGCTCGCCTTGTAGAGAGCGATCTGCTGGTCGCGGCCGATCTGGTCGGTGATCTTCTCCCACGCCGCGGCAATGGCGTCGGCCGTCTCCTGTGCGCTAGCGTACTGGCCGGCGAAGCCCTTGGCCAGTTCGTCCTCGGCGATCGAGTAGTACTGGAAGATGCCGGGGATGCGCGGCTCGATGGCGGCGTTGGGGTGGTTGTAGCTGTCGGCGTTCGAGCCGAGGTAGTCCTCGACATAGGCCCGGTCGTAGCCCGCAGCCTCCCACTCCTCGTAGTTGAAGTGGCTGTTGCGATAGGGCTGGAAGCCCGACGGGTAGGCCGCCGTCCAGAGCGACAGGTCCTTGCCGCCCAGGTGCGCCGCCGCCGACCAGGCCGCCTTGCGCTTCTTCTCGTCGCCCGAGACGCGG
>JALORM010000262.1 GCA_025458985.1 Paracoccaceae bacterium
CGCCGATGCTTCCGCCCGCGGCAAGGTTCAGGACGCCCCCACCCTGGTTCGTGACGTCGCCGCTGAACGACCCGGTGGCGTTGATCGCAAGCGTGCCGCCGTCGTTGTCGATCTCGTTCCCGCCGGACAGAAGCGCTGCGTTCACCGTGAACGAACCGCCGGTGACATTGGTGAAGGTGCCGCCGAGGGTGTTGCCGGTGGCGCCGGCGAACAGGACGTTGCCGCCAGGCGCGCCATAGACCAGCGCGATGCCGTTCTCGATGTCGCCGATCAGCGCGACGCTGCCGCTGAGAGTGGTGCCGGCGTTGAGGTCGATCAGCGCGGCCGGCGCGGTCGCCTGGATGGTCAGCGAGCCGGTGCCGCCGTCGATGCTGCCCGACGACACGAAGTCGCCGCCGACGACCAGCGTCGCGTCGTTGCCGCCGATGGCCGTCACCGACCCGTCGTTGATGAAGTTGCCGAAGACGTCGACATCGTTGGTCGTCGTCAGGTTGAAGGCGCCCTGGTTGTCGACCTCGCCGATCTCGCCGCCCTCGGCGAGCACGGTCGCGGCGGCGGCGACCGTCAGGGTGCCGCCGATGCTGCCGCTGTCCTCCAGCGTCATGTTCTGGTTGGCCTGAACGTCGCCCGTCACGTCGCCGCCCACGGTCAGGCTGGACGCGCCGCCGGTTCCGTTGTGCACCACGTTGCCGTCAAGCGTGCTGCCGCTGCTGACCGTCAGCGTGCCGGTGGCGTTGTTGGTGAAGGTGCCGCCGCCGCCGTCGACAGACAGCGTGTCGCCGCTGGAGATGGTCACGCTGCCGCTGTTTGCGAAGGCCGTCACATCAAGGTCGTTGTCGACCGCCAGAGTGACCCCGGCGCCAAGGGTGAAGGTGTCGACGCCGGTCAGGGCGCCCGTCAGGTCGATCAGGCCGGCATTGATCGTGACATCGCCGTTCGCTATGCCCTCGATGCTGACGGCCCCGCCGTTGCTGGTCAGGTCGTCGATCTCGCCCGTCGAGGTGACGGCCCCGATGTTGGTCACGTCGCCCGCGGTGCCCGAGTTCACGAAGTTGCCGTTGTTGACGACATCCCCGAGCGTGCCGTCGTTTTCGGTCGTGCCGTTGTTCGTGGTGGTGCCCGAGATGCTGCCGGAGGCGCTGATCTGAAGGCTCGCACCGAGGTTCACCGTCAGCGACGACACGGTCGCGTCACCGTCGGTGTCGTCGAATCCGAGCGTCAGGGTCTCGCTCCCCGCGACGATCAGCGCGCCGCTCATCGGGGCGTTGATCGTGGCCGCGTCGTCCATGGTGATCGTCAGGCTGGCGCCGCTCGGGCTGATCGTGTCGTTGTCGCCGTCGGTGTTGACGATCACGAAGCTGGTGTTGCCGTTCGGGTCGGCTGCGAAGGTGATCGAGGACGGGCTGACGTCGAAGGTCAGGTTGATCGTGGACGAGGATGCCGAGCCGTTCGAGTTCGGCGCGAAGATCACCGCATCGCCGTCCGAGAAGGCGGTGGCGGACCCCGCGTCGTTCCAGACGTTCACGCCGCCCCCGGTACGCCAGTCGCCGTTGCCGTTCTGGATCGTCGCGCCGCCGGGCGTGCCGGCGTCCCAGGTCAGGGTCTGCGCCGACGCGCCGCCCCCTGTCACCGCCAGCAGTCCAGACATCGCAAGCAGCGCCAGCACGCTGCTGCAGGACCGCAGCGCGCGGCCGCGGCGCCGAATGGCACCCGGCTGCCGGATTGCACACTCGCTCATGCCGACCCCCAACCCTTCTTTTCCTGTCAACCTGCCCGCGAACATACTTTCACGCAATTGCGCCGAGAGTTGGGCAAGGTAAACACAAGATGCATTGGTGCAGCGGCGCAACAATCGCAACGGCTGCCGGGGCCGGATGTCGCACATCGGACAAGCTGCGCGGTCGATGCTTTTGCGGCCGGAACGCCGACAACGGTTCCTGGCAGTGGCGTGCGCCGCCCGAAAGCGATTGACGCAGGCCCGCCAAGCGGAAAAAGTCCGGCATGGTCGAAGAGGACGGCGCGTCACGAAACGGAAGCGAGGCCGAGGGCGAAAAGACGCGCCCTCCGGTCTCGGCCCTGCGTTTCGCCACCCCGTTCGAGCTTTATGCCGAACTGCCGCAGATCCGCGACCTGACCCAGCACCGCCCGCGCGAGACCGAAGAAGGCCTTGCCTATCTGGCGCGCCTCAGGTCCTCGACGACGCCGGAAGAGGCGGTGACCTTCACGGCCTTCGCCGCCCGCCCGAAAATGGCGATCTGGTGGGCCTACGAATGCCTGCGGTCGATGCCCGAGGAGCTCAGCCGCGAGGATCGCGAGCTGATGGAACGGGTGGCGCTCTGGACCGGCAACCCCGAACACCAGAACCGCTACGAGGTCATGCGCGTCGCGCTCTACGCGCCGCGGCGGACCCCCGCGGTGTTCCTGGGGCTTGCCGTCGGCTGGTCGGGCGGGCAGATCGCCCCGAACGATCCCGCGCCGGTCCCGCCGTTCCGTGCCCCGCGCGCGATCAACACCGCGGTGCTTTCCTGCCTGGCGCGGGCAGACCTGTCGCATCGCTCGATCCGCCTTGCGCGGTTCATCGACCTCGCCCAGACGCTGTTCCAGGTCTACTAGGGCCACGCGACTGGAACGGCGGAGCAGTGCGCTATAATCAGGGCAAGTCATGACCCTCACGC
The DNA here is from genome assembly GCA_025458985.1 of Paracoccaceae bacterium. GTDB lineage: Bacteria > Pseudomonadota > Alphaproteobacteria > Rhodobacterales > Rhodobacteraceae > JALORM01. Next base: position 2,676 of record JALORM010000262.1, read on the forward strand.
TGCGAATCGAGAATTTCGACGTTCTGGAGAACGGCGGCCCGGCGTCGATCACGCTGCACCAGAAGGGCTGCACCGTCGGCCGCGGCGCCGCGATGGACTGGGTGCTGCCCGATCCCGCACGGCACATCTCGAGCCACCATTTCGACATCTCGTTCCGCGACGGGGCCTACTACCTGACCGATGTCTCGACCAACGGGACGTTCCTTCAGGGTCAGCGCTACCGGCTTGACGGACCGCACCGGATCGGCCCCGGCGACCGGTTCACGGTCGGCCACTACGTCGTGGTCGCGGCCCTTGCGGCGCCGGCGATGCCGCGGGCGAACCCGGCCGGGCCGTCGCTGCTGCAGACCCCGCCCACCGGGACCTGGTCCGGCGCGGGACCCGGCGCGGCGCGCCTCCAGTCGGCACCGGTGATGCCCCCGGGCGACAACGATCCCTGGGCCTCGTTCGGCGCGGTTGCCGATCCGGTCAACCCGCTTCCGCCGCGGGCCGCGCCGCACCGGCTGGACGATGTGGCGCAGGATTTCGTGCCGACCCCCGTCGCCGTGCCGATGCCGCCGCCCGACATCGGCTCCTATCCCGGGATCGGCGGCGGCGTGGGCTCGGGGTTCCAGCCGCCGCCCGCCGCCGCGATGCCGGCACCGGGCGCCGTGGACGGCCGCGCCGTCCTGCGCGCGTTCTGCGAGGGGGCCGGGCTGCCGCCCGAAGCCTGGCAGGGCGCCGATGCCGAGGCCCTTGCGCGCGACCTCGGGCAGGTGGTGCGCGCCGCGACCGACGAGATCATGACGATGCTTCAGGACCGCGCGGCCGTGAAGCACTTCACCAAGGGCGGCGAGCGGACGATGCGGTCGGCCACGGGCAACAACCCGATGAAGTTCCTGCCCGACAGCCAGCAGGCGATCGAGGCGATGTTCCTCCGGCCGCGCGACGGCTTCATGCGCGGCCCGGACGGTTTCCGCAACGCGCTGCGCGACATCCGCCGTCACCAGACGGCGGTCTTCGCGGCGCTGCAGCCATCGCTTGCCAAGCTGCTGTCGGGGCTGTCGCCCGACGAGATCGAGGACAGCGCGGGGTCGGGCATCCTGGGCGGCGCCAGCAAGGGGCGTTTCTGGGATGCCTACGTCGAGCGCTGGGATGCCAAGGCCAAGGCCGGCGACAACGGCATGCTCGATGCCTTCCTCGATGCCTTCGCCAAGGCCTATGCCAGCGCCGCGGGCAAGGCCGACGACTGACCCCGGCGCAGG
>JALORM010000263.1 GCA_025458985.1 Paracoccaceae bacterium
GGGTCGTGCGCGGCCGGCGCCATGTCCTCGGGGCGCGGGTTCCGCGGCGTCCACTGCCAGGCGCCGGCGGGGCTCTTCACCAGGTCCCATTCGTAGCCGAACAGCAGGTCGAAGTATCCCATGTCCCAGCGCGTCGGATGCGCGGTCCACGACCCCTCGATCCCCGAGGTGATCGTGTCGCCGCCATGGCCGCTGGCAAAACGCGAGGTCCAGCCAAAGCCCTGGTCGACGATGTCCGCGCCCTCGGGCTCGCGGCCCACCATCGCGGCGTCGCCGGCGCCGTGGCACTTGCCGAAGGTGTGGCCGCCGGCTGTCAGCGCGACCGTCTCCTCGTCGTTCATCGCCATCCGCGCGAAGGTCTCGCGGATGTCGCGGCCCGAGGCGACGGGGTCGGGCTTGCCGTTCGGGCCTTCGGGATTGACGTAGATGAGACCCATCTGCACCGCGGCCAGCGGGTTCTCGAGGACCCGGTCGCCCGAATATCGGCCGTCGCCCAGCCAGGTATCCTCGGCGCCCCAGTAGATGTCCTCTTCCGGTTCAAACACGTCGGCGCGGCCGCCGCCGAAGCCGAACACCGGCCCGCCCATCGATTCTATGGCGACGTTGCCGGCCAGGATCATCAGGTCGGCCCAGCTGATCGCGTTGCCGTACTTCTGCTTGATTGGCCAGAGCAGGCGCCGCGCCTTGTCGAGGTTGGCGTTGTCGGGCCAGCTGTTCAGCGGCGCGAAGCGCTGGGTGCCCGACGAGGCGCCGCCGCGACCGTCGCCGGTGCGGTAGGTGCCCGCCGAATGCCAGGCCATCCTGATGAACAGCCCGCCATAGTGGCCGTAGTCGGCAGGCCACCAGTCCTGGCTGTCGGTCATCAGCGCATGAAGGTCCTTCTTCAGCTGCGTGTAGTTCAGCTTGCGGAACGCCTCGGCATAGCTGAAGTCCCGCCCCAGGGGGCTCGACGACGGGTGGTTCTGGTGCAGGATCCGCAGGTTCAGCTGGTTCGGCCACCAGTCGCGGTTTGACCGCATGCCGAAGCTGGTATGCAGCACCGGGCATTTCCCGGCGGGGGTGTCGTTTCCGTCCATGAACGTCCTCCTCTGTTCGCTGACCTGACCCTTCGCCCGGGCGGGCGTCGGCGTCCTCATTGCAGGATTCCCACTTGGAATCATTCTAATCGGCGCTCCGGTCCGGGTGCAAGGCGCCGGAGCGGCGGGGCAGGGGACAGAGTGTCGCCCCACGCCCCTGCCCAGGCTGGACGGATCGGGTCTGAGCCCCGCTTATCCCGCGGGTCGACGCGGGCGGCGGGGGCCTGCCGATCCGCAGGGGATTTCTGCCGGCGGTTGCAGGAAGCCGCTCACCGGTCGGCAGCTGCACGCCGAGAATCGCGCTGACGGGCATTGCCGGTTCCGGCGCCCGACGGGATTGGCTACCCGTCGTGCCGCGCCCCGCCAAATGCGGGCGTTCACGGAAACCCGTTACAGTGAAGGGAGTTATCCGATGTCCGTTGCTTCGGAAGCCGAACGGCTGATGCTTGAGCTTGTCAACGCCGAACGTGTCGCGGTGGGGCTGCAGCCCGTACAACTTGCGCTTGATCTCAATGCCTCGGCCGAGGCCCATTCCCGCTGGATGCTCGGGTCGGGCAACTTCGACCATACCGGCGAAGGCGGGTCCTCGGCCGGCGACCGGATGCGCGCCGCGGGGTTCGACTTCGAAGGCTCGTGGAGCTGGGCCGAGAACATCGCCCTGCAGTCCCTGCGCGGCGAGCCGGGGATCGAGGACGACGTGCGCAACCTGCACGAAAGCCTGATGAACAGCCCCGGCCACCGGGCGAACATCCTGTCGCCGGATGTCGAGTACATCGGCATCGGGATCGAGACCGGACAGTTCGAGGGATTCGAGGCCGTGACGGTGACGCAGAACTTCGCCAGGACCGCGGCCGACGTCGCGCTCGATACCGGCCCGTCCGGCAGCGAACCGCCGCCCGCCACGCCCGAGGACGGGCTTGTGGCGGCCGCCGATCCCGACCCGGCCCCCGAAACCCCGGCTGCGCCGGATCCGGTCGTGGCCGAACCCGCCCCGCCGGCCGAAGCGCCGCCGCCCGCCGCCGGACCTGACGCGACCCCCGAACCCGCTCCCGAACCCGATCCGGCACCCGCTCCGGATCCGGTCGTCGCCGAAGCTCCGGACCCGACCGAACCGCCGGCGCCGGAAGCCTTCGTGCCCGCGCCGGAGGAGGAGGCTGGAGCACCCGCCCCCGTCGCCGCCGCGCCGGACCCCGAAGACGAGGACTGCGCCCCCACCTTCGCCTTTGGCGGGGATGCCGGCGGACGGGCCGACCTTGCCGAGATCGTGGCCTTCCTCAAGTCGTTCGGCGGTGGATGGAAAGGCACCGGCGGCGACGTCGCGATGACGGACGACGACGCCGAAGCTGGCTGCATGCTGATGGTGCGCTGGGGCGCCGATCCCGGGTGCGACCCGGTCCTGGCGGACGCGGCGATGTCGGGTGTCCAGCCGGACTACCTTCTGATCTGACGGGCCATGCGGCCCGCGCATAGCGGCCCCTCATGGCCGTGAAGACGGCCGGCAGGCTTGGACAAGGCCCGCCGGCCGCATTAAACTCGGGGCGACAAGGCAGGAGAGGACATGTCGCCCCGCGACCTCAGCATTCCCGGCGAGCGCCACCCCGAGAAGGCGCACCGCCCCGACAACGCCCAGCCGAAGAAGCCGGCCTGGATCCGCGTCAAGGCGCCGACCAGCGCCGGCTACCGCGAGACACGCGACATCATCCGCGCGCAGAAGCTGGTGACGGTGTGCGAGGAGGCGGGGTGCCCCAACGTGGGCGAGTGCTGGTCCCAGGGCCACGCCACCATGATGATCATGGGCGAGATCTGCACCCGCGGCTGCACCTTCTGCAACGTCGCGACCGGCAAGCCGCAGACGCTGGATGCCTTTGAGCCGGGGCGTGTCGCCCATGCTGTCGAGCAGCTCGGCCTGAACCACGTCGTCGTCACTTCAGTCGACCGTGACGACCTCGACGACGGCGGTGCCGAGCATTTCGCCCAGACCATCCGTGCGATCCGCCACCGCAGCCCCGGCACCACGATCGAGGTGCTGACGCCCGATTTCCTGAAGTGCCCGCCCTCGGCGCTGGAGACGGTCGTCGCCGCGCGGCCCGACGTGTTCAACCACAACCTCGAGACGGTGCCCGGCCTCTACCCCGAGGTGCGCCCCGGCGCGCGCTACTTCCACTCGCTGCGCCTGCTGCAGAAGGTGAAGGAGCTTGACCCCGCGATGTTCACCAAGTCCGGCATCATGGTCGGCCTGGGCGAGGAGAGGCAGGCGGTGCACCAGGTGATGGACGACCTGCGGTCGGCCGACGTCGATTTCCTGACCATCGGCCAGTACCTGCAGCCCACGCCCAAGCACCACGCGGTCGCCCGCTTCGTCACGCCCGAGGAATTCGCGGCCTACGAGAAGGCCGCCTACGGCAAGGGTTTCCTCATGGTCTCGGCCACGCCGCTGACCCGGTCGTCCTACCATGCGGGCGACGACTTCGCCCGGCTGCGCGCCGCCCGGCAGGAGCGGCTGGGACGCGCCTGAGCGCATCGCCCCAAGATTCCGCTTTGTAGGCGGAAACGATTCGGGTAGCATTCGCTGCATTGTACTTGAACTTGCTACACTCGCCTTTTCAGCGGGAATACTGCCATGGGATTGAAAAAATCGGTCGGTCGATCGAACGGCCGGGCATTGGCCGAAAACTTCGGCGGCGCCGGCGAAGACAAGGACATCTTCCGCGCCAAGTTCGACCACATGTGGGACCTGACCTGGCGTGCCATCGAGTACGACGAGGACAACCACCACGACATGCTGGCCGAGGTTCTGGCCAATGCGATGTCGCTGCGCAGCGTCGTCTT
>JALORM010000264.1 GCA_025458985.1 Paracoccaceae bacterium
ACCATGTCGTAGACGGTCAGCGCCGCGACGCTGACGGCGGTCAGCGCCTCCATCTCGACCCCGGTCGGGCCGGTCGTCTTGACGGTGGCCTCGATCACCAGGCCCGGCAGGGCAGGGTCGGGCGACAGATCGAGGCTGACCTTCGACAGCGCGAGCGGGTGGCACAGCGGGATGAGGTCGGCCGTGCGCTTGGCGCCCATGATCCCGGCAAGCCGGGCAACGCCGATCACGTCGCCCTTGCCGGCGCGGTTTTCCGTAATGAGGGCAAGAGTTTCCGGCGACATCTTCACGAAACCGCGGGCGATGGCAACCCGTTCGGTTGCGAGCTTCTGCGAGACATCGACCATCTGTGCCCGCCCGCCTTCGTCGAAGTGGGTGAGCTTCGGCATCACGCCTCCGCCGGGACCGGGTCGGCCAGGATCGCCCGCGTCGCTGCCGCCACATCCTGCTGTCGCATCAGGCTTTCGCCAATCAGGAAGGCGCGCGCGCCGTGGCGGGCGAGGTCGGCGAGGTCGGCCGGCGTGAAGAGGCCGCTTTCCGCGACCAGCATCCGCCCCGTGGGGATTCGCCGCGAGAGCCGGCGCGTCACCTCTAGATCGGTCACGAAGGTCCTGAGATCGCGGTTGTTCACTCCAATCAGCGGCGAACGCAGCCGAAGCCCGCGCTCCAGTTCCTCTTCGTCGTGGACCTCGACCAGGACATCCATGCCCCAGGCCTCGGCGGCGGCCTCCAGCTCGGCCGCCTGTGCGTCGGTGACGGACGCCATGATGATCAGGATGCAGTCGGCATGCAGCGCCCTGGCCTCGGCCACCTGATAGGGATCGTAGAGGAAATCCTTGCGCAGCGCGGGCAGCGAGACCGCCGCGCGGGCGGCCACAAGATAGCTGTCGTCGCCCTGGAACGATGGCGCATCGGTCAGGACCGACAGGCAGGTCGCCCCGCCCTCGGCGTAGGCGCGGGCGAGCGCGGGGGGATCGAAGTCGGCCCGGATCAGCCCCTTGGAGGGCGAGGCCTTCTTGATCTCGGCGATCAGCCCGTAGCCGTCCCGCGCGGCGCGCTCCAGTGCCGCGCCGAAGCCGCGCACCGGGGGGGCAGCGCGGGCGGCTGCCTCCACCTCGGAGAGCGGCCGCGCCGCCTTGCGGGCGGCGACCTCTTCCAGCTTGTAGGCCTTGATCCGGTCGAGAATGGTCATGCGCCTTCCCTAGCGCCGTGCCCGCGCGAAGGGAAGGCCCAAGGTCCCGGGCGAGGGTTACGCCCCGGCAAGGTCCCCCGCCGGGGTCAGGTTCAGTTCGGCCACCGCGCGGCGCACATCGGCAGGCCAGATGAACAGCCGGTTCCACGGCGCGACGCGGACATAGTCCTGCGGCGCCCAGATCTCGGCCGTCTCGATGTCGCAGCAGTAGCGCTCGACCCAGCTGGTCCAGGTCTCGCCCTCGACCCGCCGCCCGGCGCGCACCGCCTTGCGCAGGGCTGCCAGCCGCTCGCACATGCGGAACTCGTAGCCCGTCAGCATCAGGGGATCGGCCCAGGCGCCAAGACCGCCCTCGGCCGCCGCCCGCGCCTCGGCCTGCAGAAGCGGCAGGTCGTCCTCGCCGGGGACGGAGGGGAAGATCGGAAAGCTCGCCGCCCAGCCACGGGCGACCATCATAAGGTTGAACGTCGCCCGCTCGCGCAGGGTCATCGTGCGGCGCTCCTCGGCGGTGTAGGACGGTGCGACATAGGCCAGAAGCCGCCCGTACTGGTCGAACCGCTCGTCCGCGACGCGCACGAAGAGGGGCCGGAACGAGCCGCTGGGGCGGCGCAGCTTCTCTTCGGCCAGCGCCTCGTGCGCCGCCGTCGCCTGCGCGCCCTGCGCCAGATGCGCCGCCACCGCGTCGGCCCGCGCCAGCCGCGGGCCGAGGTGCGCCGACAGCGCCGGGCGCACCGGCGCATCGCCCGACGCGATCCATCCCGCGGTGTCCTGGAACAGGTCCTGCAACTCGGTCCGGTTCCGGATGTCGCCCGTCGGCGCCTTCTCGGGCGTGTCGATCGACAGCATCCGCACGTTCATGCGGATGTTCGGGGTGTCGCCGTCCGAGATGTCGACCAGCCGCTTCTCGCGGATCGTGTCGAGCGTGATGCCGCGCGGCGTCCAGAAGACCTTGAGTGCCATGTGTCCCACCCCATGCGTTGTCACGATGGGACAAGACTACCACTGCATCGCCGGGTGCGCAGGTCGGGTTGTCCTGACCTCGTCAGGCCGCCGAGGTCAGGCGGGCCAGCGCCTCGACCTTGAGGCGCGCCTGACCGGACTCGATGCTTTCGCGCGCGATTTCAACGCCTCCAGGGAGGGAGCTCGCGCGGCCGGCAAGGGTCAGCGCCGCCGCGGCGTTCAGAAGCACCGCGTCCCGGTAAGCCCCCGGCGCGCCGGCCAGAAGGGCGCGGAAGGCGCTGGCGTTCTCTTCCGGCGTGCCGCCCAGGATCGCCTCGAACGGGTGCACGGGAAGACCCGCGTCCTCGGGGTGGACCTCGCGCTCGTTGACGGCGCCCCCCTTCAGCTCGGCCAGGTAGGTGACCCCCGCGATCGACAGCTCGTCGGTGCCGTCCGCGCCGTGGACCAGCCACGCCGCCTCGGACCCCAGCGCCTGCAGCGTCTCGGCCATCGGCCGGATCAGCGCGCGGGAAAAAGCCCCGGTCAACTGCCGGCGGACCCCGGCAGGGTTGGTGAGCGGCCCGAGGATGTTGAAGATCGTCCGCGTGCCCAGCTCGGCCCGGGTCGGCATGACATGGGCGATGGCGGGGTGGTGCATCGGCGCCATCATGAAGCCGATGCCGACCTCTTGCAGAGCCTTTTCAACGACGTGCGGCCCGACCATCACGTTGATGCCAAGCTGCGTCAGTGCATCGGCCGCGCCGGATTTGGAGCTGAGGTTGCGGTTGCCGTGCTTGGCGACCGGCACGCCCGCGCCCGCCACGACGAAGGCGGTCGCGGTCGAGATGTTGAGCGTGCCCTTGCCGTCGCCGCCGGTGCCGACGATGTCGATGGCGCCCGGGGGCGCGGTCACGGCGCGGCACTTGGCGCGCATCACCGCGGCGGCGGCGGCGTATTCCTCGACCGTTTCGCCGCGCGTGCGCAGCGCCATCAGGAGGCCGCCGATCTGGCTGGGCGTCGCCTCGCCCTCGAACAGGATCGCGAAGGCGGCCTCGGCCTCGGCGCGGGTCAGGGGCCGCTCGGCCGCGGCGCCGATCAGGGGCTTCAGGGCGTCGCTCATGCCGCGTCCCGCCTGGCGGGCGCCGCGGCGCGGCGGAGGAGGGGCCAGGCGTCCGGCGCGCCGGGGCGGCACAGGGTGGGCACGGACGCGCCCTTGGCGTCGGACGTGTGGGTAAGAGGCAGCATCTCGCCTTCCGCGGACAGGTCGGCGCAAGATGGGGGGTGAATGCCGCGCCGCAACGCGGTATACATGCGGCGAGCAGGGTTGCGGGGTCAAGGGCCGATGGCAGCGGCCGTCCCGTGGGGCAAGGAGGATGAGGCCGATGATGCGCGGGCTCTTCGGTGGGCTGGCATGGGGTGCGATCCTCGGCCTCGTGATGCTGGTGATTGCCTCGCTTCTGCTGCCCCCTCCGGGCTTGCGCGATGCGGCACCTTCGGTGGCCGATGCGCCACCGCCCAGGCCGACGGTGGCAGTTTCTCCCGCGACCCCCTTCGTGCCGGACGAGATCGCCGCCCCCGGCACGACGCCCGACGGACGCAGCGGGGCGCCGGCGGTGCCGCGCGCCGGCAGTGCCGCGGCCGTCGCTCCGGACGCGGCACCCCGCACGCAGGAGCCTGCCGCCCGCCCGGTGGAGGCAGCGACCGAGCCTGAGACGATCGAGCCTCCGCCCGAAGACGAAGCCGGACCGGTCGTCAGCCCCGTCGAGGAAGG
>JALORM010000265.1 GCA_025458985.1 Paracoccaceae bacterium
TCGGCCTCGTCGATGACGATGGCCTGCGCCCCGCCGATCGGCCCGTGCGGCACCGCGATGCGGTGGCCCCGCGCCTCCAGCGCGCCGGCCACGGCGGGCGCGACCCCGCGTTCAAGCTTCAATTCGCCCGAATCCGTGAAGGCGCGCGGGCAGTCGAAGGATTGCTGCGGGTGCATCCCGAAATCGACGATGTCGCTGATCAGCCGCGCGTGGCCGGTGGCCTGGTAGGCGCCGCCCATCACCCCGAAGGGCATCGTCACGCGCCCGCCCTTCGTCAGCATCGCGGGGATGATCGTGTGCATCGGCCGCTTGCCGCCGCGCGCCTCGTTCGGGTGCCCCGCCGCCAGCGTGAAGCCGGCACCCCGGTTGTGGAGCAGGATGCCGAACCGGTCGGTGGCGATGCCCGACCCGAAGGCGTGGTAGATCGAGTAGATCAGCGACACCGCCATCCGGTCGCGGTCGACCACCGTCAGGTAGATCGTGTCGCGGTGCACCGCCTCGGCGGCCGCCGCAGGATCGGGCAGGGCACGCGCCGGGTCGATCAGCGCCGCCAGCCGTTGTGCCGTCTCGACCGACAGCATGTGGTCCAGCCGCGTCATGTGGTCGGGATCGGCCAGAAACCGGTTGCGCGCATCGTAGCCGAGCTTCGTCGCCTCGGCCTCGAGGTGGATGCGGTCGGCGCCCAGCGGGTCCATACCGGCAATGTCGAAGTGCGACAGGATGTTGGCGATCAGGATCGCGGTTGCACCCTGGCCGTTCGGCGGATGCTCCAGAAAGCCGGTACCGCGGTAATCGCCCGCGATCGGGCTGCCCCAGGTCGCTTCGACCACGGCGAAGTCCGCCTCGGTGTGGACGCCACCCGCGGCGCGGAGCGCGGCCAGCATGTCGGCTGCCACCTCGCCCTCGTAGAAGGCGCTCCGGCCATCCCGGGCGATCCGACGGAGCACCTCTGCCTGGCCGGGCGCGCGGAACATCTGCCCCGGGCGCGGCACGGCGCCGTCCCGCAGGAAATGGCGCCGGGCGACGCTCTGCAACGCCGCGGCCTCCTCCTCCCAGTCGAAGGCCACGCGCGGGGCGACCGGCACGCCGTCCTCGGCATAGCGGATTGCGGGCGCCAGAACCCGGTCGAGACCCCAGCGACCGTAGCGTTCCGAAAGCCGGCAGAACGCATCGACCGCGCCGGGGATCGTCACCGCCTCGGGTCCGCCCACGGGAACCGCCGTCAGCCCGCGACCGCGCAGCGTCTCGGGGTCGAGCGCCGCCGGCGCGCGGCCGGAGCCGTTCAGCGCCACGACCTCGTCGCTGCCGGCGGGCTTTACCAGCACGAAGCAGTCGCCGCCAAGGCCGGTCATCTGCGGTTCGCAGATGCCCAGAAGGACCGCCGCGGCGATGGCGGCATCGACGGCGTTGCCGCCCTCTTGCATCACCCGCACAGCCGTCGCGGCGGCCAGCGGATGCGATGTCGCGCAGATCCCGTTCGCCGCGAAGACGGGCGAGCGCCCGGGCTGGTGGAAATCGCGCATTCTTCGGTCCTCCCCCGCAAGGCCGCCGCCCGGCCCCGCGCGAAGCTAGTGCTCCGGCGCCGGGATGCCAATGGCTCCCCGCCGTGTTCCTGGGAAACCGCGGGCGGCTGCGGCCGGGCGGAAGAGTCCGCCATGCCGCCGCAGCGTTCGGCTGGTGTGCAGCGCCCCGAACCGGGCCCTCGGACGCTGCCAAGCGCGCCCGGACATCGGGGGTCGGGACGCCGGCGATGTCTGGGGGAAGTCCTCGGCGCCGCGCACTGGGTGGGGGCTGTGAAACACGGCGCCGAGGGAAGCCATAAGCTACGAGTATCTGTGTCGCACCGATTCCGGGCCGCGGTTGGGAGGAATCGGGGCATCTTCAAGGCATCGCGACAGGCCCGCGGGCGTGTCCTCGGCGGAACGGCCGACAGGCTTTGCCGATGGCGCTCAGTCCGACCCCAGGATGGGCTGACCGACCGGTCGGGCGCCCCTGCGAGAGGCCGGCCGGCAAACCCGGGCGCAAGCAGGCCTCACGCGGCACGGGCGGAGGCGAACGGGCCGCGCGCCTGGCCCAGACCGACCGTGGCGCCGACACGGGACCATCCCTGCGGCAGCCAGCGGTTCGGCGCGGACCTGCCGCCCTGGCTGCGCCTTGGTCGGGGAAGCCCGGGCCATGTCGTCGGCGAGGCGGCCGGACTCAGCCGGCAAGGTCGATGCGGAACGACAGATGATTGATCCCGCATTCGCGCGTGTAGCGCAGATTGGCCGTGAGTTCCCGGATGAGGAACCACCCGAAACCGCCCTCCGGCAGATCGCGCAGCCGGGTGGCGACGTCGGGCGCGCGGCCCTGCGGCAGTCGCCCCGACGGCATCGGCAGGCCGCCGTCGCGCAGCTCGCAGTCGATCCAGTGCGGGAAGCGGGCCACCATCACGTCGATTCCGCAGCCCTGCTGCCCGGCCAGCGCGTGTTCGACGATGTTGTTCAGCGCTTCGGCCAGCGCAAGTTCCACCCGGCCGCAATCCCCGGCACCCACGCCCCGCGTCTCCAGCCAGCCGACGATCGTGCCAAGCGCCTCGCGCACCTCGGACGGGCCGCCGACCAGAGTCGTCCCGAACCGCGCGACCGCGGGAGGGTCGCTGCCGGGGACTTCGGCGCAGCCTGCAGGCATCGCGTCAGCCTGCATCGGCAAGGCGCGGCGGCGCATCTGCCGCTCCGACCGCGTCCGGATGGATCGTGAAGACCGTGTCCATCCGCGTCAGGCGAAACACGCGATCCACGTTCGGGGTCAGACCCGCAAGCTCCAGCCGGCGGGGCGCGATCAGCTTCATCGCGGCCACAAGTGCGCCCAGCCCGCTCGAATCGAGAAAGGTCACTTGAGAGAGGTCGAGCACGACGCGGTCGGCTGCATCGCCGGCGACCCGGCGCACCGCATCCTTGAACTCGATCGCCACCGCCGCGTCGATCCGCGGCCCGGCGACGGCGACGACGCGCAGCGCCCCGCGATCCTCGAAACTCAGTTTCATGGAACCGTCCCGACTTGTTGCCGCCCGACGGTAGACGGCAATCCTTACCATTGGGTATGCAGGTCAACGACCGGCGGAGACGGAGGACGGGATGCACGAAGTGGTGATCGCGGGCGCGGCCCGCACCGCGATGGGCGGATTCCAGGGCGCCTTCGCCGGCACCGACGCGGCCACGCTCGGCGGCGCGGCGATCCGCGCCGCGCTTGCGGACGCCGGGGCCGCGCCCGAGGCGGTGGAAGAGCTTCTGATGGGCTGCGTCCTGCCCGCGGGCCAGGGTCAGGCACCGGCCCGCCAGGCCGGCTTCGCCGGGGGCCTGCCCGAGGCGGTTCCCGCGACCACGCTGAACAAGATGTGCGGCTCGGGGATGAAGGCCGCGATGATGGCCTGGGACCGGATCGCCCTGGGTCAGGCCGGCGTCATGGTCGCGGGCGGGATGGAAAGCATGACGAACGCCCCCTACCTGCTGCCCAGGATGCGCAGCGGCGCGCGTCTCGGCCACGGCCAGGTGATCGACCACATGTTCCTCGACGGGCTCGAGGACGCCTACGATAAGGGCCGTCTGATGGGCACCTTCGCCGAGGATTGCGCCGAGGCCTTCCAGTTCACCCGCGCCGACCAGGACGCCTACGCGCTGACCTCGCTGACGCGCGCGCTCGAAGCGCAGCTGACCGGCGCCTTCGCGGCCGAGATCGCGCCGGTGACGGTGGCCGGGCGCGGCGGCGAGACGGTCGTGACCGAGGACGAGCAGCCCGGGACGGCCCGGCCCGAGAAGATCCCGCTTCTGAAGCCCGCCTTCCGCAAGGACGGCACGGTAACCGCCGCCAACTCGTCCTCGATCTCGGACGGGGCGGCGGCGCTGGTGCTGGCTT
>JALORM010000266.1 GCA_025458985.1 Paracoccaceae bacterium
ACCATCACGAACTGCGCCATCTCGAGCGTCCAGAGCGAGGGGTTGACCGGCGCGCCCAGGTCGCTGCCGATCTTGGTCGCCGCCGACCAGAGCAGGATGCCCATCAGCACGAACAGAAGATACATCGCGAAGCGCCCGACGCGGCGGTTCACCGCGTCGACGAAGCGGACGTAGCCGATCAGGGCGCGGGGCATCACGGTGCTCGGAGCCGGGCCGCAGCGTGGCCGCCTGAGGCGCCTTCGTCGTGGGCAGGATGAGGGACGGGGTAGGCCACGGTCGCTCCCGGAATTTCGTGCCAGCGTCCCTTGCGGTCCGGCCCGCTGTCAAGATCAATTCCTTCTTGCGCGGCCTGTAACGATCGTTTCAGACTGCCGTGCGGGCGGGGCCTCGGCCCCGCGCCCATCCAGGCGGCACCGCAGGCGCGGGGCCGTGACGACAGGGGGAAGGCCATGGCTGCGATGCCCTCGATCGAAGAGAAGATGCGGCAGGCGCTGGGCAGCCTGACGCGGGCCGAGCGGCAGGCCGCGACACATATCCTCAGCCACTATCCGGTCTCGGCGCTGGGCTCGATCACCGCGCTGGCGCGGGCGGCCGAGGTGTCCTCGCCGACAGTGGTCCGGCTGGTGCAGCGGCTCGGCTACCGCGGCTACAGCGACTACCAGGCGGCGCTGAGGGACGAGGTCGAGGCGATGCTGGTCTCGCCGCTGGCCAAGCAGGCCCGGCGCGGCGAGGGCGACGCGGATGCCCACGTTCTCAGCCGCTTCGCATCGCTCGCGATGGCCAACATCGAGGCGACCGTCGCGCAGATCGACACCGCCGCCTACGATGCGGTGGCGGCCCTTCTGGCCGATCCCGCCCGGCGGGTGATGGCGCTGGGCGGGCGGCTGACCCATGTCCATGCCGACTACTTCGCCACGCTGATGAAGGTGGCGCGGCCCGGCGTGTCGCTGATGTCGGGAACCTCGGACCCCTGGCCGGCGGCGATGCTGGACCTCGGGGCGGGCGACGTGGCGGTGCTGTTCGACGTGCGCCGTTACGAGGCCTCTGTCGTGCAGGCGGCCGAACAGGCGGCCGAGCAGGGCGCGGTCGTGGTCGTCGTGACCGACCGCTGGCGATCGCCTGCCGCGGCGAAGGCGCAGCACGTGCTGACCTGTCACATCGAGGTGCCCTCGGCCTGGGATTCGACCGTGCCGATCCTGTTCCTGATCGAGACCCTGGTGGCCAGCGTGCAGGGCCGCAACTGGGGCGATGCCGAAAGCCGGCTGAAGCGGCTTGAGGAGATCTATGCCCGGACGCGGTTCTTCCGGGGCGGATCCTCGGGGGGCGTCAGACCGGGGTGACGTGGCGGTTGCGGATGCCCGACAGGGCATTGAGCGCCAGCGCGGCCAGCAGGATCGCGCCGCCGACGAGGGTGCCGGTCCCGGCCGCTTCGTCGAGCAAAAGCCAGACCCAGATCGGCGCCAGCATGACCTCGACCATCGACAGGAGCGCGAGGTCGGCGGCCGGCAGGGCGCGGCTGCCGATGGTGAAGGCAATGAGCCCGCCGCCGAGCAGGACGATCCCCATGGCGAGTGCAAGGGCCGCGTCGCGCGGGGCGATGGCGATGCCCTCGCCCGTGGCGGCGAGGACGGCGGCGGCCAGCAGGGCCGCGAAGACGCCCCCGAGGAAGGTGGCCGGGAACATGTCGGCCGCGCGCCCGCGTCTGAGGGCGAGCATGAAGATCGCGAACCCCGCCGCCGAGGCAAGCGCAGCGAGGTTGCCCGACAGCGCGCCGAGCGTGAGCCCCTCGCGCACCATCAGCGCGATCCCGACCGCGGCAAGCGCAATGGCGGCCCAGGTGCCCGGGCGCACCGGCTCGCGCAGGACCGGCCAGGCCAGAAGCGCGGTGATGAGGGGCGAGGCGGCGAAGAGGAAGACGGCGTTGGCCACCGTGGTCGACTGGATCGCATAGATCGCGCCGGCGAAGGCGAAGACCAGCGCCGCCCCGCCCACCAGCCCCGACCACCCGGCCGCGCGCAGCTGCCGGACTGGATGCCCGCCTGATCGCCAGGCGATGAACAGCAGGACTACCGGCGCCATGCCGAGCGACCGCCAGAACAGGATCTGCCAGGTCGAGGCTTCGACCGCCCGGATCGCGAGCCCCATGAGCGACCAGAGCACCGCCCCGCCGACGACGAAGGCGGCCCCGCGCAGGTAGCTGATTTCCGGCATCGGCATCCTCCCCCGCGCCATCTCATGGCGGCGGCGGCGGGGGGTCTTGCCCGGCGCCGACCTGCGGCATGGTCGTTTTCGGCGGATGGGGCTTGCCTGCGGGGCGCAACTCGGGCGCGACGGGTGCGACCGTCCGGACGCCTCCGGGTCAGGCGTCGAGCACCAGCAGGTCCGAGGCGCGCAGCGACAGCTCGACCGCCTGACCGACCGCAGGGGGCGGGGTGTCCGGCCGGTTGAACGTGTCGAGCTTGATCACGGCGCCTGCGGCTTCGGCCCGGACCCGGATCACCGAGCCAAGGAAATGGACCTCGGCGATCCGCGCCGGCAGCACGGTATCGCGGCCCGGCGTGCGGCCGAGGGCCACGACCTCGGGGCGGAGCGCCAGCGTCACCCGGCCGGGCGGCAACGGCCGCCCGAGCGCGACCGGCTGCCCGGCAAGAACCACACGGCCGCCGTCAGCGTCCGCGACGTCGGCTTCGATCAGGTTCAGCGTGCCCACGAACTCGGCCACGAAGCGGGTTGCGGGGCGGTTGTAGATCTCGAACGGCGCGCCGGTCTGCTCGGCGATGCCGCCGTTCATCACCACCACGCGGTCGGACATCGACAGCGCCTCTTCCTGGTCGTGGGTGACGAAGATCGTCGTGATGCCGAGGCGGCTCTGGATCGCGCGGATCTCGTCGCGGAGCGACACGCGGATCTTGGCGTCGAGTGCCGAAAGCGGCTCGTCGAGCAGCAGGACCTGCGGCTGCGGCGCCAGGGCGCGGGCCAGCGCCACGCGCTGCTGCTGGCCGCCCGACAGCTGGAACGGATAGCGCCCCCCAAGGTCGGGAAGACCGATCAGCTTCAGCATCTCGGCGACGCGCGCGTCGCGCTCGGCCCGGCCGACCCCCTTGACCTTGAGCCCGAAAGCCACGTTTTCGGCCACCGTCAGGTTCGGGAACAGGGCATAGGCCTGGAACACCATGCCGATGTTGCGCTGGTTCGGCCGGAGGCCCGTCACCTCGCGGCCGTCGATCCGGATCGCGCCGGCGGACGGAGTCTCGAAGCCGGCGACCATCCGCAGGACGGTGGTCTTTCCGCAGCCCGACGGGCCGAGGAGCGAGATGAACTCGCCCTTTTCGACGGACAGGTTGAAGTCCTTCACCACGCGCAGCGTGCCGAAGGATTTCTGGAGCGAGGCAAGGTCGAGGAAGGACATCAGCGCCTCTGGGCTCGGGTGTGGCGGGTGAAGAGCGTGGCGAGCTGGATGAGCCCCATGCAGGCCCAGGTGATCGCGAAGGCGATGACGGCAAGCGCGGCGGGTTCGTAGGCCTTGTTGGCGCCCAGAAGCTGCATGTAGGGGCCGAAGGCCGGGCGGTTCAGCAGCGCCGCCATGGTGAATTCGCCGATCACGATGGCGAAGGTCAGGAAGGCGCCCGACAGGACCGCGACCAGCACGTTGGGCAGGATCAGCCGCGACAGGATCGTGACCCAGCCCGCACCCAGCGACTGCGCCGCCTCGGTCAGGGTCGCGACGTCGATGGTGCGCAGCCCGGTGTCGACGGCACGGTACATGTAGGGCAAGGCGAGGGTCGCGTAGCCGAACATAAGAAGGATGTTGGTGCCCGTGGCCGTGCCCGTGAGCGGCAGGACCGACGAGGTGTTGTAGAGCCGGATATAGCCGAAGACGAT
>JALORM010000267.1 GCA_025458985.1 Paracoccaceae bacterium
AGGCTCTGGAACCGGATCGTGACCGACCCTCCCTCGGCCCCGGGCTTGTGGTCGATGCTGACGCCCATCCCGAGGTTGGCGGAAAGCTCGCCCTCCAGCGCTCGCGTGTCGGCATCCTTGGCCGGCGCGCGCGGTGCGGGCCGGCTGCGCGAAGGCGGTGTCTTGGCCAGCGCCTCGACATCGCGGACCGACAGCCCCTCGGCCACCACCCGCCGTGCGAGCGGCAGCGGATCGTCAAGCACGACCAGCGCCCGGGCGTGCCCGGCCGACAGCCTGCCCTCGCGCAGCAGCTCCAGCACCTCGCCGGGAAGCGTCAGCAGGCGCATCAGGTTGGCGATGTGGCTGCGGCTCTTGCCCAGTGCCTCGGCGAGCTTCTCCTGCGTATGGCCGAAGCGGTCCATCAGCATGCGATAGCCCTGAGCCTCTTCCAGCGGGTTCAGGTCGGCACGCTGGATGTTCTCGATGATCGCAAGCTCGATCACCTCGGTGTCGTCGAGCTCGCGTACCAGCACGGGCACTTCGTGCAGCCTTGCGATCTGCGCCGCCCGCCAGCGCCGTTCGCCGGCAACGATCTCGTAACTTCCTGATCCCGCAGGGTTTTCCCGCACGATGATCGGCTGGATGATCCCCTTTTCCTTGACCGAGGCGGCCAGTTCCTCCAGCGCCTCGCGGTTGAAGGTGCGGCGCGGCTGGTCGGGATTCGGGCGGATCTTCTCGACCGGCAGGCGCATGTCGGGCCGCTTGGGGACGGCACCGGGCGGCGGCGCGGCTTCCTCGCGCACGTCGCTCATCAGGGCCGACAGACCGCGCCCGAGGCCGCGTTTCCTGCTCATCCTTCGTCCTCCCTCAGGTCCCGGCCCCGGCGTGCCGCCCCAGCATCTCGCGCGCGAGCGCCCGATACGCCTGGCTGCCCTTCGACAGCGTGTCGTAGCTGAGCACCGGCATCGCGTAGGACGGCGCCTCGCTGAGGCGCACGTTGCGCGGAACGACGGTGGTGAAGACCAGCTCGCCCAGGTTCTGGCGGGCATCCGCCTCCACCTGCTGCGCAAGGTTGTTGCGGGCGTCGTGCATGGTCAGCACCACGCCCTCGATCCTGAGGCCGGAATTGGCGGTCTGGCGCACTTCGCGGATCGTCATCATCAGCTGCGAGAGGCCCTCGAGGGCATAGAACTCGCTCTGCAGGGGGACCAGCACCGAATGTGCGGCGACCATCGCGTTGACCGTGAGCAGGTTGAGCGACGGTGGGCAGTCGATCAGCACGTAATCCAGGCGATAGCGGTCGATGTCGGGATGGCGGAGCGCGTCATGAAGCAGGAAGCTGCGCTTTTCGTTGGCCACAAGTTCGATGTCGGCCGAGCTGAGATCGGTCGTCGATGGCGCAATCAAGAGATTGGCGACTTCCGTGTCTAGCACCACATCTTGTAGTGGCAGTTCATCGATCAACAAATCATAGGTTGTCTTGAGGTTCGGCTTGCGGTCGACCCCCAGCCCTGTCGAGGCGTTGCCCTGCGGGTCGATGTCGACCAGCAGAACCCGGCGGCCTTCCTCGGCGAGCGCTGCGCCAAGGTTGATTGCGGTGGTGGTCTTGCCCACGCCGCCCTTCTGGTTGGCGACGGCGATGATGCGGGGGCCCGGCGGTCGGGTGGGGTCAAGCACGGGCGATGTCTCCGATCCGCAGGACGACCGAGTCGCGGTCGGTCCGGCTGGGATGTTTCTGGACCGAGAAGCGCCAGCGTTCAAGGGCCGCCGCGATCTCGGCCTCGTGCCCGGCACCCTTCGGGAACAGCGCCGTTCCCCCCGGCAGAAGGTGGCGCGCGGCGAAGCCCAGAAGATCCGTCAGCGGGGCGAGCGCGCGGGCCGACAGCACGTCTGCGCCAAGCGGGGGCAGCGCGTCGATGCGCCGGGCGTGCACTGTCACCGGGACACCGCAGGCACGGGCGGCGCTGCGCAGGAATTCCGCCTTGCGCTGGTCTGCCTCGACCAGGGTCACGCGCAGGTCCGGCGCGCGCTCGGTTGCCAGGACAGCAATCACAAGGCCTGGGAAGCCCGCACCCGAGCCGAGATCGGCCCAGTGTTCTGCGCCGCCGGGGGCAAGTTCGAAAAGCTGCGCCGAATCAAGGATGTGGCGTGTCCAGACTTCCGAGAGGGTGGATCTTCCGACAAGGTTGATCGCGGCGTTCCACTTGACCAAGTGACCGACCAGCGCATCGAGCCGACCTTCTGTTTCACGTGAAACATCCAGCGCGGCCAGCGCTGCGGCTCGTCCGCCGTCGGTCATGCCCGTCGGCGCTCGTCAGCCTTCAGCCGCGCAAGGATCAACGTCAGCGCCGCTGGCGTCATCCCCTCGACCCGCGCGGCTTGGGCCAGGGTAGCAGGCTGCGCCCGATCCAGCTTTCCGCGCAGCTCATTCGACAGGCCGGAAAGAGCGGAATAGTCGAAACCAGATGGGATTTCGTGCGCCTCATCGCGCCGGACGGCAGCCGCGTCTTCGGCCTGCCGATCGAGGTAGTTCGCGTAGAGCGCGTCGCGCGCGATCTGCTCACGGGTTGCGCCATCGATATCGGCCAGCTCGGGAGCAAGTCGTTCCAGCATGGAAAAGGTGGCGTCTGGAAGGCCGAGGGCGTCGAACGCGCTCCGCCGCGGCCCGTCCACGCCGATCCGTGCGCCTTCCGCGGCCAACTGCCGGGCCGTGAAGCTGAGGTCCTCCAACCGGCTGCGAGCGCGGGTCAGCGCGTCCATCTTCGCCTCGAATGCCTGACGGCGCGCGTCGCAAACGCAGCCAAGCGCGATTCCCACCGGCGTCAGCCGCTGGTCGGCGTTATCGGCGCGGAGCGACAGCCTGAACTCGGCGCGCGAGGTGAACATGCGGTAGGGCTCGGTGACGCCACGGGTGATGAGGTCGTCGATCATCACCCCGATGTAGCTGTCACTGCGCGAAAACACGGCGGGATCACGGCCCAATCCCTTGAGGGCTGCGTTGAGGCCTGCAACAAGGCCTTGTGCTGCCGCCTCTTCATAGCCTGTGGTTCCGTTGATCTGCCCGGCGAGGAACAGCCCCTCCACATCGCGCAACTCAAGCGTCGGCCGCAACGCGCGCGGATCCACATAGTCGTACTCGATGGCGTAGCCAGGCTGGGTGATGACGGCCTTCTCCAGCCCGCGGATCGAACGGACATAGGCTTCCTGCACGTCGGCAGGAAGCGACGTGGAGATACCGTTCGGATAGACGGTCGGATCGTCCAGTCCCTCGGGCTCCAGAAACACCTGATGGGCGCCCTTTTCGGCGAATCGCACGACCTTGTCCTCGATCGACGGACAATATCTGGGGCCAACGCCCTCGATATGCCCACCATACATGGCGCTTCGCGACAGATTTTTGCGGATGATGTCGTGCGTGCGCTCGTTCGTATGGGTGATGCCGCAGGCGATCTGGCGCACCGCAGGCCCGCCCGACAGGAACGAGAACATCCCCGGCACATCGTCACCAGGCTGCATCTCGAGCCCATCCCAGTCGATGGTGCGGCCGTCAAGCCGTGGCGGGGTTCCCGTCTTGAGCCGCCCGAGCGGTAGGCCGAAGCTGTCGATCCGTTCGGCCAGCCGGACCGACGGCTTGTCACCCATCCTGCCGCCGGGGCGGCGCACATCGCCGATATGGATCACACCGCGCAGGAACGTCCCGGTCGTCAGGACGACCGCGCCGGCCCGCAGCTGCGCGCCGTCGGCCAGGATCACGCCGGCGACGCGCGATCCATCCATCAACAGATCGGTGACTTCGCCCTCGACCACATCAAGATGTGGCACCGCGCGCATCTCGGCCTGCATCGCCTCCCGGTAAAGCTTGCGGTCGGCCTGGGCCCGCGGCCCCTGCACCGCAGGGAGACGGAACTGGATGCCCGCCCGGTCGGCAACGCGGCCCATCAGACCGTCCATCGCATCGATCTCTCGCACGAGGTGGCCCTTGCCCAGCCCGCCGATCGCCGGATTGCAGGACATGACACCGATCGTATCCCAGCGCAGCGTCACGAGCGCAGTACGCACCCCAAGGCGCGCCGCCGCGTGCGCCGCGTCCGCGCCCGCGTGGCCGCCGCCGATCACCACAACATCGAAATCCTGTTTCACGTGAAACATTCCCAGCCTGCCGGAGCCCCGACGCGTCACTTCCCGATACAGAACGAGGCGAAGATATCGTCCAGAAGGTGCTCCACATCGACACGGCCCACGAGGGAATCAAGGGCCCGGATGGCGGTGCGAAGCTCTTCGGCGGCGATCTCGGCACGTTCGGCGCCGCGTGATACCTCAAGCCGCGCCGA
>JALORM010000007.1 GCA_025458985.1 Paracoccaceae bacterium
GCCGAACCGGTGATCGGGCGGACGGGCCCTGCGCCCGTCGCCGTGGCGGCGGAGTAGGGCGATGGCGGTCCTCACCCCCGAACAGCGGCTGCGCCAGCGCGACCGCGAGATGATCCCGACCGTTCTGGTGCGGGCGATGTTCGCGCTGGTGCTGGCGAGCCTCGTCATCGTTGCCTACGCCCGACTGACCGACCGGCCGCTGGAAGCAACGCCCCCCACCGGCCTCGCCGTGGCCAAGGAACGCCCGATCCTGCTTTACGGCGACATGTCGGGTTCGGCCCGGGTGCTGGACCTCGACGGTACGGTCATCGCCGACCTCGATCCATCGCAGGGCGGCTTCATCGCAGGGGTCTGGCGCGTGCTGCAGCGGGTGCGCGGCCAGGCGCAGGTGGCGCTGGATGCGCCCGTCCGCCTCGTCCTGTGGGAGGACGGGCGGCTTTCGATTCTCGACGACACGACCGGCTGGCGCGCCGAACTGACCGGCTTCGGGGCCGACAACCTCGACGCCTTTGCGCGCCTGCTGAACTGACGACCAAAAAACAAGGGAGCCAAAAGGATGGGACTGTTCACGAAGGAAAGGGAGACGGTGCCCTGCACCGTGGAAGTCTCCCACAAGTTCGAAAGCCTGCACGCGCATGTGAAGTTCACCAATGGCGCGGTCGTCCACCCCGGCGACGAGGTGCTGGTGCAGGGGCCGCCGGTGATGGCGCCCTATGGCGAGATCGTCATCGAGGACCGCATTGCCACCATCACCCGCGCCAGCGCGCTGGAGCGGCTCTGGACCCGGATGACCGGCGACTTCGAGTTCATGGAACTGTGTGAGTTCAGCTTCTCTGAGGAGGTCACGCTATGAACATGCAGACCGCCCACCGCGCCGCGAAGCACACCGCCGACGCCACCACCGTGGAAGAGGGCCTGGCGATCCAGGAACGCCAGGCGGTGATGGACAGCGATGCCGCGACCGCCGTCGCGATGCAGAACACCCTGCTGACGCCGCGCTTCTACACCACGGATTTCGACGCGCTCGACGCCGTCGACGTCAGTTCGGTGCGCAGGGACTGGGACGAACTGCTGGCCGAGATGGAGCGCGACCCCAACAAGGGCCACTTCAAGAAGAACGCCGACTGGGACGACGTGGACTGGGACGGCATGGAGCCCGAGCTGAGGAAGGAGTTCATCGACTTCCTGATCTCGTCCTGCACCGCCGAGTTCTCGGGCTGCGTCCTCTACAAGGAGATGAAGCGCCGCGGGTCGAACGCCGACATCACGCAGCTTTTCGCCTACATGTCGCGCGACGAGGCGCGCCATGCGGGCTTCATCAACGACGCGCTGCGCGAGGCGGGGATCGCGGTGAACCTCGGCTTTCTGACGAAGGCGAAGAAGTACACTTACTTCCAGCCGAAGTTCATCTACTACGCGACCTACCTCAGCGAGAAGATCGGCTACGCCCGCTACATCACGATCTTCCGCCACCTCGAGGCGCACCCCGAGCACCGGTTCCACCCGATCTTCAAGTGGTTCAAGGAATGGTGCAACGACGAGTTCCGCCACGGCGAGGCCTTCGCGCTGCTGATGAAGACCGACCCGAAGCTGACCAGCGGGCGCAACGTCCTGTGGATCAAGTTCTTCCTGACGGCGGTCTATTCGACGATGTGGGTGCGCGACCACCAGCGCCCGGCCTTCCACGAGGCGCTGGGCGTCGACACGACCTGGTACGGGCAGGAGGTGTTCCGCAAGACCTCCGAGATCTCGCGCCAGGTGTTCCCCATCGTGCTCGACATCGACCACCCGCGCTGGCGGCCGAACCTCGACCGGCTGGAGCGGGCGAGCCGCAAGATCGACGCCGCGAAGAAGGCCGGCGGCATCGGCGGCTTCGTGGGCCGGATGGCCGGGATGGCGCAGGCCACGGCGGCCTTCGTGGCGCTGTTCACGATTCCCGCGGTGCGCAATGCCGTGCCCGCACAGACCCGGCTGGAGCCCGCCTACTGAAACGCAGGCCGGGGGGCTGTCTGCCCCCCGGACCCCCCGACGGTATTTGTAACAAAAGGAAGGACAAGGCCCTGGACAGCCCCTGGATCGCCGCGCTGACCGCGCTTTTCGCCTGGTGGTTCGCCACCGGGGCGATTCTGGTCGTGGTGCGGCGCGCCGATGCGGCGGGCCCGGCCGCGCACCGCCGGTCGGTGCTGCTGGGGCTGCCCTTCCTTGCGCTGGGCGCTGCCGGCTTCGGGCTGACCCTCGACGAGACCGGCGTCGGTGCCGTCTATCTGGCCTTCGTGGCGGCGCTCCTGCTTTGGGGCTGGGCCGAGCTTGCCTTCCTGTCTGGCGTCATCACCGGACCGGTGACCCGCCCGCTGCGCCCGGGCGTGCCGGAATGGGAACGCTTCCTGCGCGCCTGGGGGACCGTCGCCTACCACGAGATCCTGCTGGTGGGCATGCTGATCGCGCTGGGGATTTGGGCGGCGGGCGCGGTGAACGCCTTCGGGTTCCTGACCTTCGCCGTCCTCTTCTGCGCCCGGGTCTCGGCCAAGCTGAACCTGTACCTGGGGGTCAGGAAGATCAACACCGAGTTCCTGCCCGGCCCGCTCATGCATCTGCCCAGCCACTTCCGCATCGCGCGGCTGAACTGGCTGTTCCCGATCTCGGTCACCGGGCTCGGCGTCGCCGTCGGCCTCTGGCTGGAACGGCTGTGGGGCGCCGGGACCCCGGCCGAGGCGGTCGGCTATTCCCTACTTGCCGCGCTGACCGCGCTTGCGCTTCTGGAGCACTGGCTGATGGTGCTGCCGCTGCCTGACGAAAGACTCTGGCGCTGGATGCTGCCCGCGCCGGGCGACAAGACAAGAGAGGACGCCCATGGACTTTGATGCCATCTTCCGGAGCCAGCTCGACACCCTGCGGGAGGAGGGCAACTATCGCATCTTCGCCGACATGGAACGTCGCTGCGGGGCGTTCCCGAAGGCCGACAACCACTGCGAGGCGGGCCGGCGCGAGGTCACCGTCTGGTGTTCCAACGACTACCTCGGGATGGGGCAGCATCCGAAGGTGGTGAACGCGATGATCGAGGCGGTCCGCGCCCACGGAACCGGTGCCGGCGGCACCCGCAACATCAGCGGCAACACTGTGCAGCACCGGATGCTGGAGGCCGAGCTTGCCGACCTGCACGGCAAGGAGGCGGCCCTGCTGTTCACAAGCGGGTACGTCTCGAACTGGGCCGCGCTGGGCACACTGGGCAGCCGGATCCCCGGCGCGGTGATCCTGTCGGATGCGCTGAACCACGCCAGCATGATCGAGGGCATCCGCCACGCCCGATGCGACAAGGCGATCTGGAAGCACAACGATGTCGAGGACCTGGACCGCAAGCTGGCGGCCTGGGGCCCCGACCGGGCGAAGATCGTGGCCTTCGAGAGCGTCTACTCGATGGACGGCGACATCGCGCCGATCGCCGAGATCGTCGAGGTCGCCGAGAAGCACGGCGCGATGACCTATATCGACGAGGTCCATGCGGTCGGCATGTACGGGCCTCGGGGCGGGGGCGTGGCCGAGGAACTGGGCCTGATGGACCGGATCACCCTGATCGAGGGCACGCTCGGCAAGGCCTTCGGCTGCATGGGCGGCTACATCACCGGGTCGGCGCCGCTTGTCGACTTCGTCCGGTCCTTTGCGAGCGGGTTCATCTTCTCGACCGCGCTTCCGCCGGCAGTCGCGGCGGCAGCGACCGCCTCGATCCGGCACCTCAAGGAAAGCGGCTTCGAACGGGCGCGGCAGAAACGCCAGGTGGCGAAACTCCGCGCCAGCCTCGACCGGGCCGGGATCCCCCACCTGCCGAACCCCAGCCACATCATCCCGGTGATGATCAAGGACCCGGTGAAGTGCCGCGAGATCTCGAACATCCTGATGGATCGCTTCGGAATCTACGTGCAGCCCATCAACTATCCGACCGTTCCCAAAGGGACCGAGCGGCTCAGGATCACGCCCGGGCCGCTGCACAGCGATGCCGACATCGATCATCTGGTGGGTGCGCTTGCGGAACTTTGGAAGCATTGCGCGCTTTCTCGCGCCGTGGCATGACCCGACGGCAACCTCGCGCGGATTTGACGTGGAACGGTCCGCACTAGGTTTACGTTGCGCCTCAGCCATTCTGAATGGGAGCAGATGATGAAGCTGAAGATCACCGTGGCCGCCCTGGCCCTGGCCGCCGCACCCGCCTTCGCGCAGGACGCGCCGAAGACCGACATCGTGCCGACCGGCGATGCCGCCGCGGGCGAGGCCGCGTTCCGCCAGTGCGCAACGTGCCATGTCGTTGTGAACCCGGCGGGCGAGACCCTCGCGGGACGTGCCGCCAAGACCGGCCCGAACCTTTACGGCGTCGTTGGCCGGGTCTCTGGCCGGGTGCCGGACTTCCGCTATTCCGAAGCGCTGACGGCGGCGGGCGAGAAGGGCAAGGTCTACGACGAAGAGACGTTCGTCGCCTACGTCCAGGACCCGACCGCCTTCCTGCGTGCGTACCTCGAGGATGACTCGGCGCGCGGCAACATGACCTTCAAGGTCCGCAAGGAAGAGGACGCCGTGAATCTCTTCGCCTACCTCCATTCGCTGTCGAACGGCGAGATCTGGCCGGCCGAGGCCGCGCCCGCCGCGACGAACTGACGGACCGACACTGAGGTCACACGGGCCGCGGGGCACCTCCGCGGCCCGTTGTCGTTCCTGCCCCGCCCAGGATCTCCTGCGCGAAGGCACGGATGTGGACGGCGACCTTGTCGGGCGCCTCCTCGTGGGCAAGGTGGCCAAGGCCCGCCAGGTGCAGGACGCGGGCGTGCGGCAGGTGCCGTGCGGCGCGTTCGCTCGTGTCGGGCGGCACGGCCCGGTCGTTGTCACCCGTCAGCAGAAGCACCGGAACCTCGATCCGAGGCAGCGCCGCCAGCAGCGGGCGCAGGTCCCACTGCGCCATCATCGCTAGTGTCCCGTCCACATGGACGGGGTCCGCCACCAGCCGGCGGTAGAGGCGCACCATCGTCGCGTCGGGGGTCGAGCCGGTGCCGCGCAGCAGGCCGCGGACCGAGACCTCGGACGAGGACAGCCGCGCGAAGGCGTGCGCGGTGAGAGGGTTGAGGGCCAGCAGCTTGGCCAGTGCCGGGAACAGCCATCCCGCCACGCCCTTGAAATGCCCGAGCGCGGCGTTGATCCCGACGACACCACGCGGCGGCGGGTCAAGCCGCTGGGCCAGACGCAGCGCGACGGCCGCGCCGGCCGAGTGCCCGACGACGATCGCCGGTACGATCCGCTCGGCCGCCAGCAGGGAGGCCAGATCCTCGGCCATCGGGTCCAGGCCCTGGCGCTGGCGTGTGCCAGCGCGGGTCATGCCGTGCCCTGGCAGGTCCACGGCCACCACGCGGAAGTCGCGGGCGAGGTCGGGCATCAGGTCGCGGAAGCTGACCACCGCCCCCCCCGCGCCATGGATCAGGAGGATCGTCTGGGCGGTCTCGGCGCCGGGACCCATCTCCTGCAGGTGCCAGCGATGCGGGCGGCAGTCGACAAAGCGCGAGGCGCGGGCGTTGGGCCAGCCCTCCCACTCCATGTCTCAGGCCTCGAGCGCGGCGCTGACGGCGGAGGACAGGCGCCGCGCGTCCGCGCGGGGCAGCGGGATGTAGGGCGCGTCGAGCGCCTGGGCCAGCGTGGCGAGCGCCCGTTCCGGCCGGTTGCCCATGTCGATGACCATCGCCGGTACGCCGCGGCCGCGAAGAAGGCGGGCCAGCGTTGCCGCATCTTCGGCCGCGGCGGCGCGGTCGGCGCGCCCGTCCAGCGCGATGTTGGCGCGCCCGTCGGTCAGAAGCACGGCGGTAGGTGTCATGCCCCGCTTGCGCGCGGTCTCGGAGAGGTCGAGCGCCATCCTGAGCCCCGCCGCGAGCGGCGTGCCGCCGCCGCCGGGCAAAGCGGCAAGCCGGCGCTTGGTCTGCACGAGCGACCGGGTCGGCGGCAGGACAAGGTCGGCGCCGGTGCCGCGGAACGCCACCAGCGCGACGTGGTCGCGGCGGGCATAGGCCTCGGCCAGCAGCAGCTCGACCGCGCCCTTCGCCTCGCCCAGGCGCGCCATCGCGGCCGAGCCGGAGGCATCGACCACGAAGATCAGCAGCCGGTCGGACTGTTCCTGATAGCGTTTCACGCGGATGTCGGCGGGCCGCACCTGCAGACCGTCGCGGTGCGGGGACGTGGCGTGGCGCGCAGCCTGCCACGGCGCTGCGGCCCGCAGGGTGCCGATCAGGTCGATCCGCTTGCCGCCGTCCAGCCGGCCGGCGCGGGACGGCACGGGCCGACCGCGGCGGTTGCCCTTCTGCACGGCGCCCGCACCCGCGCCATGCGCGCCTTTCGCGGGGCGGCCGGCGGCCATGCGGGCAAGCAGGTCCGGCGGCAGCGCGGCCTTCACCGCCTCCAGCAGGATCTCCTCGGGCAGGCGCAGCGTCTCGCCCTCGCCCCGGCCCTCGTTTTCGTCGGGGGTGTCGCTGTCGGGGGGCTCGGGAGGAGGCGCGTCCTCGCTGGCGTCGGGCAGCACCGTCGCGCGGGGGGCGAACACCAGCTCGACGGCCGCCATCAGGTCGTCCGGCCCGACCGTCCGGTCATGCAGGGCGGCATTGGCGCGCGCGGCCCGGAGCGCGAGAAGCGGGGCGCGCAGGCTGGCGATGCCCAGCCTGTGGGCAAGCCGCGCCAGGTCGGCGAGCGCCTCGTGCGGCACGCAGGTCGCGGTAAGACGGGCGCGGGCATCGGCCGCCGCGGCGGGGTCGGGCGCCAGCGGCGGCGCCGAGCCCATGGCCACGCCGGTCAGATCGATGGCGAAGGCCAGCCGGTCGGACAGGGCGGCGGGAAGGCCCTCGTCATCCTCGGCGCCCTCGTCGAGGCAGATCAGGCAGTGCCCGCGGCGGTCGTCCAGCGCCTGCGCCAGACGCGCGGCCAGACCGCCCGACGCGCGCTCGGCCATCGGCAGGACGAAGGCCGAGGGCGTGCCGAGGAGGCCCGTGGTGCGCACCACCGCACCGGCCGCCAGCGTCGCGGCAAGGTCCACACCGCCGAAAAGCTGCTCGTCGGCGACGTTCGGATGCAGGCGCCGGACCGGCAGCGGAAGTGCGCAAAGCGCTTCGGTCAGCCGGTCGCGCACAGGCGAGGGGCGGGCGCGCAGCGCAACCCCGCCCAGCCCGGCCGGGTCCACCGCCAGCAGGGCCAGCGCCGTGCCGGCGCGGGTCCAGGCGGGGTCTGCGCTCACCCCAGCACCTCGTCCACCACGCGGCCCACGCGCACGGTGCTGCCGGCCTCGTCCAGCGGGTCGCGGCGCAGCCGGTGGCGCAGTGCCGAGGGGGCGATGCGCCGGATGTGCCGCCGCTCGACCGCCTCGGCGCCCTCGTAGGCCGCCAGCGCCCGGGCCGCGCGCAAGAGCGTCAGTTCTCCCCTCAGCCCGTCCGACCCCAGCGCGACGCAGAGCCGCGCGCAGTCGTGAAGCGCAGCCTCGGGCGTCTTCAGCACCTGGACGGTCTTGCGCG
Source organism: Paracoccaceae bacterium (assembly GCA_025458985.1). Classification (GTDB taxonomy): domain Bacteria; phylum Pseudomonadota; class Alphaproteobacteria; order Rhodobacterales; family Rhodobacteraceae; genus JALORM01. The sequence goes on from JALORM010000007.1 coordinate 7,524, forward strand.
CCGCGACAATGCGGTTCCTGAGCTTGGTGTCTTCGCCCTTCCAGCGGCGCAGGAACTTGGGCGTATCGGTCTCGTAGGCGTCGCGGCGGCGGACTACCTCGATCCGCTGGTCGATGTCCTTCGGCGATCCGACCTCGACCGACAGGCCGAAGCGGTCCAGCAGCTGCGGGCGAAGTTCGCCCTCCTCGGGGTTGCCCGAGCCGACCAGGACGAAACGCGCCGGGTGGCGGATCGACAGGCCCTCCCGCTCGACCACGTTCTCGCCCGACTGGGCGACGTCGAGCAGCAGGTCGACGATGTGGTCTTCCAGAAGGTTGACTTCGTCGATGTAGAGGTACCCGCGGTTCGCCCGCGCCAGAAGTCCGGGCTCGAACGCCTTCTCGCCCCGGGTCAGCGCGCGCTCGATGTCCAGCGCGCCCACCACGCGGTCCTCGGTCACGCCCAGGGGCAGGTCGACGACCGGCGTGGGCTTCGTCACGATCCGGGTCGAGCCGACGACGGCCCAGGGCGGGCAGTCCTCCAGCCGTTCGGAATTGACCGGGCAGCCCTCGACCGCGCGGATCGGCGGCAGCAGCGCAGCCAGCGCCCTGACGGCGGTGGACTTGCCCGTGCCCCGGTCGCCGAAGACCAGCACGCCGCCGATCCTGGGGTCGATGGCGGTCAAGACCATCGCGGTCTTCATCTCGTCCTGCCCGACGATGGCAGAGAACGGGAAGGGATGCGTCATGCGGCGATCCTTTCTGACAGCACGGAGCGTCCACCCCAGGTGCCGGTTTCGCCCAGCACCCGGAAGCGGGCATAAAGTTCCTCGGAAAACCAGCCGCCCTCGCGCACCGCGCGGATCGCGCGGGCGTGCGGCCCGTCGGCGCGGGCGAAGGCGGCCATCGTCTGCGTATCGGGCCAGATCGAGAAGGTGACCTGGTGCAGCCACGGCACCTCGCCGATCCCGATCTTGAAGATCACGTTCGGGTCCTGGCCGATCACGTCCGAGATGCCGGGCACCCTGCCCCAGAAACGCAGCGCGACCGAGGGCCGCACGGTCGCCCGCGTCAGGGCGGCCAGCGGGCCGGGGGCGGGTTCGGCATCCGCCTCGAACGGCGCCCCGCCGCCCCAGCTGCCCCGCGCGGATGTCGTGGCAAGGTAGACTGTCCAGGCTTCGGCGGAGCGCGCGCGCCAGCGCAGGAACACATCGGCACGGGCGATCTGCGACCGCGCTACGGCCTCGTCGGGCCAGGTCGCGAGGATCGCCCAGACCTGAGTATTCGGGACCGGCGTGAAGCCTTCGCCCGTGCCCGACCCGCACAGCTTGAAGGTGCCGATGCCCGGCACCTTCGGCAGGCTCAGCCGCGCCGCACCCATCTGGCCAAGCACCCAGAGGCGCGCCGCCACCGAAGGAAACCGGAACAGGCTGAGGCTGACGCAGCGCACCGGGGCGACTCTCCTTGCCGTGGTGTCAAGTTATCCTGACATATCGGCGGAGGAATGCAAAGATTTCTCGACCTTGGTGACACTATGCCCTAGGCTTGTCTGTAACGCAAACTGGACAGTTGGAGCGACTCATGCCCCAGAAGCCGACCCTGTCCAACCGCGCTGTCGTGATCGGCGCGGGCCTCGGCGGGCTTGCCTCGGCGATGCGCCTCGGGGCGAAGGGATACGAGGTGACCATGATCGACCGGCTGGACCTGCCGGGCGGGCGCGGCTCGTCGATCACGCAGGGCGGGCACCGCTTCGACCTTGGGCCCACCATCGTCACGGTGCCGCAGGGGCTGCGCGACCTCTTCGCCGCCTGCGGGCGCGACTTCGACGCCGAGGTCGACCTGCGGCCGATGGACCCGTTCTACGAGATCCGCTGGCAGGACGGCTCCACCTTCGCCGCGCGGCCGGACCCGGCGGCGATGCGGGCCGAGGTGGCCCGGCTGTCTCTGGGCGACCTGCCGGGGTGGGAGCGGTTCCTGAAGGACAGCGAAGCGCGCTATCGCTTCGGCTACGAGGATCTCGGGCGGCGGCCGATGCACCGGCTGTGGGACCTGGTGAAGGTGCTGCCGACCTTCGCGGCGCTGCGCGCCGACCGGTCGGTGCACGCCCACGCCGCGGCCCGCGTGCGCGACCCGCGGTTGCGCTTCGCGCTGTCGTTCCACCCGCTGTTCATCGGGGGCGATCCGTTCCGGGTAACCTCGATGTACATCCTCGTCAGCCATCTGGAGACCGCCTTCGGCGTCCACTACGCGATGGGCGGGGTGCAGGCCATCGCGCGGGCCATGGCGCGGGTGGTCGAGGATCAGGGCGGGCACCTGATGATGGGCGCCGAGGCCGACGAGGTGCTGGTGAAGGGCGGCCGCGCCGCCGGCGTGCGCCTGACCGACGGGCGCGAGATCGCCGCCGACGTGGTCGTGTCGAACGCAGATGCCGGGCACACTTACGACCGGCTTCTGCGCAACCATCCGCGCCGCCGGTGGACCTCGGCCCGGCTGAAGCGCACGCGCTGGTCGATGGGCCTGTTCGTCTGGTATTTCGGCACGAAGGGCACCCGGGGCCTGTGGCCAGACGTGGGCCACCACACCATCGCCGTCGGCCCGCGCTATCGCGAGCATATCCGCGACATCTTCATCCGCGGGCGGCTTGCGGACGACATGAGCCTCTATGTCCACCGCCCCTCGGTCACCGATCCGAGCGTCGCGCCCGAGGGTGGCGATACCTTCTACGCGCTCTCGCCTGTTCCGCACCTGGGCCACGACAACGGCGTCGACTGGGCCGCCGAGGCCGACCGCTACCGCGACAGGATGGCGGCGATGCTGGAAGACCGGCTGATCCCCGGCTTCCGCGAGCGGATCACCGAAAGCCTGACCTTCACGCCCGAGACGTTCCGCGACCGCTACCTGTCGCCTTACGGCGCGGGCTTCTCGATCGAGCCGCGCATCCTGCAGTCGGCCTGGTTCAGGCCGCACAACGTGTCCGAGGAACTGCCGGGCCTGTACCTTGCTGGGGCCGGCACCCACCCGGGCGCCGGCGTGCCCGGCGTGGTCGGCACGGCCGAAGTGCTGGCGCAGCTGGTGCCCGATGCGCCCGCGGTGCCGAAGGTGGCGCTGAAGATGGCCGCCGAATGACCGTACGCGCCGAATCCCGCGCCCTCGCGGCCGCCGACATGGCGGCCTGCCGCGAAGCGATCCGGACCGGCTCGCTGTCGTTCCATGCGGCGTCGAAGCTGCTGCCGGCGCGGGTGCGCGACCCGGCACTGGCGCTCTATGCCTTCTGCAGGCTGGCCGACGATGCGGTGGACCTGCGCGAGGACAAGGTGGGTGCGGTGCTCAGGCTGCGCGACCGGCTGGATCTGGTCTATGCCGGGCGTCCTGTCGATGCCGCCCCCGACCGCGCCTTCACGGCGGTGGTCGAGGCGTTCGAGCTGCCGCGCGCGCTTCCCGATGCTCTGCTCGAAGGGTTCGCCTGGGATGCCGTCGGGCGGCGCTACCACACGCTGTCCGAGCTGCTGGCCTATGCTGCCCGCGTCGCCTCGGCGGTGGGGGCGATGATGTGCGTGCTGATGCGGGTGCGCGACCGCGACGCGCTGGCGCGGGCCTGCGACCTGGGTGCTGCGATGCAGCTGACCAACATCGCCCGCGACGTCGGCGAGGATGCCGCCGCCGGGCGGCTCTATCTTCCGCTCGACTGGCTGGCCGAACGGGGCGTCGACCCCGAGGTCTTCCTTGCCCGCCCCGAGGCGAACGCCCCGATCCGTACCGTGACGCGCCAGCTTCTGTCCGAGGCGCAGCGGCTCTACTTCCGGGCCGAGGCGGGGGTGGCCGCGCTGCCGCCGTCGTGCCGCCCGGGGATCTATGCCGCGCGGCACATCTACGCCGCCATCGGCGACGAGGTCGCCCGCGCGGGCCACGACAGCGTGACCCGAAGGGCGCGCACCTCGGGCGGCCGGAAGGCCGGCCTTCTGGGCGTGGCGCTGCTGCGCGCAGGCGCCGCGGCGGTGTTTCCGCGCTCGCCCGTGATCTACGCCCGGCCGCTTGCCGAAACGGCGTTCCTCGTCGAGGCCGCGGCCCGGACGCCGGCCTCGTCGGCAGCCTGGGGCGAAGGCCGCACCGGTGCGCTGATGAAGATCCTTGCCGAGCTCGAGGCGCGGCAGCGGACGATGCGGCCCTTGGAACCGGCGGGGGCCCGGACTAGTTGACATCCATCCCGGCGGTAGGAGCGCGCGATGGACTGGTCCCTTTTCCTGATCTTCCTCGGTGCCTGTGCGGCCGCCGGCACGACGGGCGCCGCGTTCCCGCCCGGACCGTGGTACGACAAGCTCGACAAACCCGTCTGGACCCCGCCCAACTGGCTGTTTCCGCTCGCCTGGACGGCCCTTTACATCGCCATGGCGGTGGCCGCCGCCCGCGTCGCGCCACTGGCAGGGTCTGCTCATGCCATGGCGTTCTGGGCGCTCCAGATCGCGCTCAACGCGCTCTGGACACCGGTGTTCTTCGGCCTGCGCAAGCTGAAGGCGGGCATGGCCGTTCTGGCCGCGCTCTGGGTTGCGGTGGTGGCGACATGTCTTGCGATGATGCGCCTCGATCCCGTCGCGGGGTGGCTCTTCGTGCCCTACGTGGTCTGGGTCAGCTATGCCGGGGCGCTCAATGCGGCGATCGTGCTCAGGAACCCCGAGCCGCAGCCGCGACCTGCCTGACCCGACATCGTCCGGTGCCGTCCGGGCGAAGGCGCCGGGCCGCCAGATCGCGCTTGCCCTGCTGGGCTGTTGCCCCTATAGAGCCCCACGTCGAACAGGCCGTCAGAGCCGGAGAGCAGGGTCGGGAACACCGGCCCTTTTGCCTTTTCGGGATCACCGGCGGCCGGACCCCTGAACGAGACCGGCGGAGACAACCGCACGGCCAGCAATTCTAGAAGGATACCGAAGACGCATGTGCGCTAAAGCGACGATGGAGGAATTCGAAGCCCTCCTCAAGGAAAGCTTCGAGATCGACACCCCCGAGGAAGGCAGTGTCGTCAAGGGCAAGGTCATCGCCATCGAGGCAGGCCAGGCCATCATCGATGTCGGCTACAAGATGGAAGGCCGCGTCGACCTCAAGGAATTCGCCTCGCCCGGCGCTGCGCCCGAGATCGCGGTCGGCGACGAGGTCGAGGTCTACCTCCGCTCGGCCGAGAACGCCCGCGGCGAAGCGGTCATCTCGCGCGAGATGGCCCGTCGCGAAGAGGCGTGGGACCGGCTGGAGCAGGCCTATGCCAAGGAAGAGCGCGTCGAGGGCGCCATCTTCAACCGCGTCAAGGGCGGCTTCACGGTCGACCTCGGCGGCGCCGTGGCGTTCCTGCCGGGCTCGCAGGTCGACGTGCGTCCGGTGCGCGATGCCGGCCCGCTGATGGGCCTCAAGCAGCCGTTCCAGATCCTGAAGATGGACCGCCGCCGCGGCAACATCGTGGTGTCGCGCCGCGCGATCCTGGAAGAATCCCGCGCCGAACAGCGCGCCGAGGTGATCGGCAAGCTGACCGAAGGCGACGTGGTCGACGGCGTGGTGAAGAACCTGACCGAATACGGCGCCTTCGTCGACCTGGGCGGCGTGGACGGCCTGCTGCACGTCACCGACATGGCGTGGCGCCGGGTCAACCACCCCAACGAGATCCTCGAGATGGGCCAGACCGTGAAGGTCCAGGTCATCAAGATCAACAAGGAAACCCACCGCATCTCGCTCGGCATGAAGCAGCTTCAGGCCGATCCGTGGGACACGGTCGAGAACAAGTTCCCGATCGGCTCGGTCCACAAGGGCCGCGTCACCAACATCACCGACTACGGCGCCTTCGTGGAGCTGGAGCCGGGGATCGAGGGCCTCGTCCACGTCTCGGAAATGTCGTGGACCAAGAAGAACGTGCACCCCGGCAAGATCGTCTCGACCTCGCAGGAGGTGGACGTCATGGTGCTGGAGATCGACCAGCAGAAGCGCCGCGTCTCGCTTGGCCTGAAGCAGACCATGCGCAACCCGTGGGAGCTGTTCGCCGAAAGCCACCCGTCGGGCACCCAGATCGAGGGCGAGGTGAAGAACATCACCGAGTTCGGCCTGTTCGTGGGGCTCGAGCACGACATTGACGGCATGGTGCACCTGTCCGACCTGAGCTGGGACCAGCGTGGCGAAGAGGCGATCCAGAACTACCGCAAGGGCGATGTCGTCAAGGCCGTCGTCACCGAGGTGGACGTCGAGAAGGAGCGCATCAGCCTGTCGATCAAGGCGCTGGGCGACGACAGCTTCGGCGAGGCGGTCGAAGGCGTGAAGCGCGGCTCGGTCATCACCGTCGAGGTCACCAAGATCGAGGACGGCGGGATCGAGGTCGAATACGAGGGGATGAAGTCGTTCATCCGCCGGTCCGACCTGAGCCGCGACCGCGCCGAGCAGCGCCCCGAGCGCTTCGGCGTGGGCGACAAGGTGGATGTCCGCGTGAC
>JALORM010000268.1 GCA_025458985.1 Paracoccaceae bacterium
AACTATCAGGCGCGCAACAACATGCGTGCGATGAAGGTGGGGGACCTGGGGTTCTTCTACCATTCCAACATCGGCAAGGAGGTGGTGGGCATCGTCGAGGTCATCGCCGAGTCGCAGCCCGACAGCACCGCCGGCGACCCGAAGTGGGACTGCGTCCGCATCCGCGCGCTGCGCCCGCTGAAGACGCCGGTCACGCTCGACATGGCCAAGGAAGACCCGCGCCTGAAGGACATGGTGCTCGTCAACAACACGCGCCTGTCGGTCCAGCCGGTGTCCGAGGCCGAATGGCGCGCGATCTGCGAGATGGGGGGCGTCAAGCCGTAGCCGCGGGGGGCGTCAGTCCTCGGTCTCGCGCCCAAGCATCCCGAACTTGCGCAGCTTGACGTAGAGGCTCTGGCGCGACAGGCCCAGCATCTCGGCCGCCGCCACGCGGTTGTTGCGCGTCAGCTCGATCGCCGTCTCGATGCACATCTTCTCGACCACATCGGTCGTCTCGGCCACGATGTCCTTCAGCGTCGCCGAGCCGACCAGCTCCATCACGCTCTTGACCGCGTCGCCCGAGACGGTCGCGCCGGGCTTGCGGATCGCCTCCATCCGGCTGGCATCGCGGATCACGAACACGAAGGCCGGGTGCGCCCGGTCGTTGAGGTAGGTCGCCGACAGCTCGACCGGCGTCAGGCCGCCGAACTCGCCCTGGATGCGGGTCGCGTAGAGCCGCATGTGGCCGGCGCGGGCAGTATTGTCCAGAAGCACCTTGAGGTCGACGCTGCCGCGCGCGAGGTAGTCGCCGAAGTTCTTGCCCTTGACGGCCGTCACATGGGCCGCGTCCGCCAGATTCAGGAAACTCTCGTTTGCCGCACGGATCGTGCCTTCCCGGTCGGTGAACAGGATCGCATCGATCCCCTCCTGATAGAGGCCCGACAGGTTCTCGGTCAGCTCGTCGGCGACCATTTCGGCCTCTTCGGCCGGGTCGATGCGGCACAGCAGGATGCGTTCGCCCGCCGCGCGGAAGATCGTCGGGTTGACCAGCACCTTGCGCTTCGATCGGCGGGCCTGAAGCTCGACCTGCACTCCGCCGTCGATCATCGCGTTCGACTTCAGGCTTTCCAGGAACTCGTTGCGCCGGCGCCCCTCGAACTCCTGCGCGAAGGCTGTGCCCACCATGTCGCCACGCGCGCCGCCCAGAAGCACGGCCGCCGGTCCGTTCAGGTCCACCACCCGGCCCGAGTTCATGTTGACGAACACCATCGCCTCGCGGCTGGCCTCCATCAGAACGCGGTAGCGGGTGTCGTATTCCTTGTGCGCTTCGTAGTCGCGTTCAAGCGCAAGCTGCGCCTTGACCAGCTGCTGCTGCATCTCGGCGATCGGCCTGAGGTCGCGGCCAAGCATCAGCACGGCGTCGTCGGGGCCGATGCGGTGGAAGGTATAGCGCACCGGAAATTCCCAGGCGCTGCCGCTGTCCAGGTGGTTCAGCTCGACCGCGCGCGAAGACTGCTCGCCCTCGGCGAAGACGTCCAGCTGCCGGTCGACCTTGGGGATGCTTTCCCGAGTGAGGAACTCGCGCAGATCGCGGCCGACCCAGTGTTCAAGGCGACCGAAGCTGCGGTGGTTGGGGTTGACGAGGACGGACAGCACCGACCCCTGGACCGACACGACCACGGCGATGTCGGCCGCCGTGGCGATGATGTCGCCCAGAAGCTCCGGCGCGATCAGGGGGATCGCGCCGCCGGACCAATACTTTGTGCCGCGCGTGGTCACCCTGCCCCTTCCAGCCTGGGACTCGTCGCCGACCTCCTCGGGACGCCTTTCCCGGACGTCACGGTGGCGCGGAAGGGAGTCCTGATGCCGCAAAGACTCATTACCTTCTGAAGATCGCAGGTCGCATGATCGACATCGGTTATGGTCTTCGCGTCTCGGTCCGTGTCCAGGATCGTTCCGCCGAGGACAAGCGGCGGAACCGGCCGTGCGGCCATCCTGATCTTCTTGACCAGATCGCGCACGGTTTCAAGCCGGACGCTGCCCGAGGCCGAAATCAGCACCGCGTCGAAGCGCTTGGTCGCGACATGGTCCATCACGACCTCGTCGTGTTCGCCCAGTGACAGGCGGACCGAAATCCGCGCCCTGCGCATCTGGCCGGCCACGACCATGGCCCCAAGCGTGTGATTGTCCTGGCGCGGCATGATCAGAAGGACGTTCGGCGCAAGCGGATCGGAGCGGACTTCCTCGGACCATTCGGGTCCGAACTCCCGCAGCATCCCCTGGAGCCGCGCCGATCCGATCGTCACTTCGGCGAAACCCAGCGTGTCCTCGCACCAGGCTTCTCCCAGCCGCCGCGCGACCGCGGGGATGTAGGTATCCGAGACTTCGGCCCACGAGATGCCGGCGCGCATCATCGCAGATAGTACGGCCCGCTGGGCATCGCGGTCGGTTCCCAGCACGGCCATTTCCAGCCTGCGCAGGAAACCTTCGTCTGGCATATCCTGGCCGGACCGGCCGCGACCGGCCGGAACTTCCGCCACCGGCAAGGTGTCGATCCGGCCGCAGGCCGAGGCCGCATCGCCGCGGAACACTGCGCTCTTCGGTCCGTCAGACATTGCGCAGGTCCTCCGGGCAGCCCGGGCGTGCGCGGTACGCGCCGCCAGTCCAGGTCATGGCTCCAACGTCTGCCTTGGCAGGGACAATGTCAAACGCAATTGACATCCCCCCTGGGTGCACCCCTTCGATTCGCCCCGCCATGGGATTCCACCCCCCTTGTTCCGAGACACTTTTCCGGCGCCGTACCGTCAAGGTCGCGACCCCGTCGCTGCCAGTCACTGTAAACCTGCGCACTGTAAATTTCAATTGACACTTTTCCCCCCGCCCCTCTATCGTCTGGAGGCCTGGGCCGCGTGGGGAGTCGGAACATGCCGAACCGGAGGGACAGCACGGGCGATCGCCCGGCGCTCTATACGCCCGAAGAACGCGCGCGCCGCGATGCATCGGTCTGGACCCTGGTTCAGGGCGTCCTCGCACCGCTGCAGTTCCTGGCCTTCCTGATCTCGCTGGCGCTGGTGCTGCGCTACCTCGCCACCGGCGAGGGCTATTGGGCGGCCACCGTCTCGATCCTCGTCAAGACGGCCTTCCTCTACGTGATCATGGTCACCGGCGCGATCTGGGAGAAGGTGGTCTTCGGCCAGTATCTGTTCGCGCCCGCCTTCTTCTGGGAGGACGTGTTCTCCTTCGCGGTGATCGCGCTCCACACCGCCTATCTCTGGGCATTGCTTGCAGGATCGGTTGGGCCCTCCGGGCAGATGGCGCTGGCGCTCGCCGCCTATGCGGCCTACGCGATCAACGCCACGCAGTTCCTGCTCAAGCTGCGGGCCGCCCGACTTCAGGGTGCCGCGGGGGTGCCGGCATGACCCTTGGCCGGCCCCTCCCCGTGACCCGCGGATGCCGCGACACGCCGGTCCTGAAGGAGCGCGGCCAGCGCGAGGTGTTCTGCGGGCTGACCGGCATCGTCTGGCTCCACCGCAAGATGCAGGACGCCTTCTTCCTGGTGGTCGGTTCGCGCACCTGCGCGCATCTGCTGCAATCGGCGGCCGGCGTGATGATCTTTGCCGAGCCCCGGTTCGGAACCGCCATCCTCGAGGAAAAGGACCTCGCCGGGATGGCCGACGCGCACGACGAACTGGACCGTGAGGTGGCCCGGCTGCTGTCAAGGCGACCTGACATCCGGCGGCTCTTCCTTGTCGGGTCCTGCCCGTCCGAGGTCATCAAGCTCGACCTCGCGCGGGCGGCCGAGCGGCTGACGCGCCTCCACGCGCCGCGGGTGCGCGTGCTGAACTATTCCGGGTCCGGCATCGAGACGACCTTCACCGAGGGCGAGGATGCCTGCTGCTGGTCGGCGCGTTGCCCGACGCGGTCGAGGACCAGGCGCTGGCGCTTCTGTCCGACCTCGGCATCGGCCCGGTCTCGGTCCTGCCCGCGCATCGCGCCGCAGAAAGCCCCGCGGTCGGTGCGGACACGGTCTATGCGCTGGTGCAGCCGTTCCTGGGCGAAACCGCCGCCGCACTCGACCGCCGCGGCGCGCGCCGGATCGAGGCGCCCTTCCCGTTCGGCGAGGAAGGCACGACCCTCTGGCTTCGCGCCGTCGCCGCCGAGTTCGGCGTGACCGAGGAAACC
>JALORM010000269.1 GCA_025458985.1 Paracoccaceae bacterium
CAGGCAGAACCCGCCAAACCGCCATTCCGCGGGCACCGCCACTGCGCACTCCTCCAAGGCCACGACGACCGCGTTTTACAACGTTTAACCGCCGCACCCCGCGTGTTTGACCGCAGGCCGATCGGCTCACCGCCAGAGTGCGCCCCAGGCCATCCAGACCCTGGCACTGACCAGGCCGCTGTGGCAGCCCCAACGCACAACCAGGAACGCACCCCATGAAAACCCACGGCCAGGCCCTGTTCCCACGCCAGGCCCCAGGCGGCCTGCAGCGCCGCCTGAACGATCGCACGGCCAACTTCAGCGACGGCTTGACCGACACCGGACAGGTGATCCCCCTAGGCAACAGACTTCGACGAGGGAGCGTCATGAAGACCTTCGCCATCGTCGCCCCGAGCGCGGTGATGGCGCCGGCGGCATTCGCACAGACGAGACTCGATCCACACCCGACGCCGGCCGCGACGCTGCAATCCCCAAAGACCGACCAGATTGCCGCCGACCACCCGGCGCGCGTCGCCGCGCAGGCGGTGAGTGTGCGCCTGGACCAGGCGTTCTACGAAACTGGCGACCTCGTCAACGCCTCGATCCGCTTCGCCAAGATCGATCCGAAGGCGGACCGCTTCGTTGTTTTCGTCGTCTCGGGGCTCAAGGACGTCGAGGCGATCGTCGTCAAGAAAACGGGCAAGGGTGTTTACGAGACGGAGCGCAGCAACGCCCGTCTGACCGCACCGTCACAGCAGATGAAGCCGCATGACGGCCGCCTCGAGGCGGCGCCTGGCGATGTGCTGACCGGCCTGGTGTTCTTCGACAAGAACGAGACGCCGGTCGGCGTCAACGTGGTCGCCGACATGGCCATCGCCGGCACGCGCGGCGACAGGCTTCCCCGCACCGCCGTCCTCGCCCAGGGCATGAGCCCGGCCGTGCAGGCGGCGCAGCAGGCAGGAAGGCCCTTCGGCGCCCTGTACTTGAAAGGCGACCTGCCGCTCGAAGTCGCGCTCGGCGAGGTGATCTTCACGCCGAACGGCGTCTACGACTTGAAATCCTTCCTCGCCTACAGCGGCGGTAGGGTCGCAGGACAGTCCCCGACCGACAAGCCCGCCGCCACCGACGGGTCGGCGACGAGTTATCTCGTCAACGTGCCTCTCGCCCGCGCCCGCGCCGACCGGCTCGGCGATCTCCGCGCCCTCTTCGGCGAAACGGACGAACTCGCCGCCTCGCAGGCGGGGGCGCTGCAAACGGCGGCGCTGATCCACGAATACCGGCTCAAGGGTTTTGCCGTCTCGGCCAACCCGCGCCTGCAGCTGCACGGCCGCTTCTCCTCGACCGAGATCGCCTCCGGTGCGCTGACGCGCGAGCCGATCGCGCGTGCGATGTCGCTGACCGCGCGCGACGGCACCGACTGCGCGCCGACCGACGCCAGCTGTCCGGTGAACGTGCCGCGCCTGTGGGCGCACATGGCGCTCTGGGACCTCGACCGAACCCGCGTGCCGGTCGCTTTCCTTGACCAGGGCTTCGCAACGGCGAGCCCCGACTTCCGGCGCCGGGTTTCCGGCGATTTTGTCGAATGCGACTTCGAGCGTCTGGGCGAACCTCGCTGCGCGCCAGGCGCCGCCAACAGCCCGCCGATCGTCGCCGCCAGCGGCGTCGGCAGCATGGTTTGGCACGGCACCGGTTCGGTCTCTGTCGCCGGTGGCGTGCTCAACAATGGGTGGCTGCCTGGTGGCCCGGCGTCCACGTCCAACGGCGGCACGGCCGGCGTCGCCGGCCAGGTGATGGAGCCGATGCTCTACCGCCTGGGTTGGGGTGCTTACGCCTTCCGCACCGGCGAGGCGATCCGGCGCGCCGTCGATGACGGCGCCGCCTGCATCAACATCGCCGCGGGCTATCCGTGCAACATCCGCCTGACGCTCGTCGGCGACTTCAGCTACTGCAACCCGGAGGTGCGCGCCGCCGCCTGCGCCATCATCCTCGGCGCGACGTTGACGGCCACTGCCGCGGCGACCGGTGCGGCCTGCGCCGCCTCCGGCCTGTTCACCTTCCTGGACGCCTTCATTCCGGGCCTCGGCTCGGTGCTCGGCGTCACCACCTGCGCCGCCGCCACGGCCGCATCCGCCACCGCGGTCGGCGCGGCGACCACCGCTTGCACGGCACTCGTCGCCCTGGGCGACGTCTCCGGGCCGATGCGCTCGGCCGTCGCTTTCGCGACGGCGCGCGGCGTGCCGATCGTGGCCAGCGCAGGCAATCAGCTCCAGATCACGAACTTTCCGCCGGAAGTGCAGCCGCTCCTCGATCTCGCGACCTTCAACTTTGATTCGGACCGGCTGGGGCTGATCCCGGCGACGCTGCCGAACGTCATCTCCGTCGGCGCCTGGGGCTTCAACGTGACCAGCAGCGCCTTCGGCAACAGCGAGCTTCGCGGCGCATCCGTGCATGTCTGGGCGCCCGTGCGCGCGACCTATGCCACGCCCGGCGTCGGGGGGGCGCTGCCGACCGAACCCGGCGGCTTTGCGTCGACGCTGACAACTCACGGCGGCACCAGCGGCGCGTCGTCCTTCGTCGCCGGCCTTGTCGCGACGCTGCAGGCGGCGAACCCGCAGCTCAACCCGCGCACGCCCGGCCTCACGGCGGCGGCGCGCGCCAACATCGTGCCGCAGATCCGGCGCATCCTGGCCGACACCGCCACACAGCTCGGCACCGGACCGGCAGAACCGGCGCGCCTGCCGCTCGTCAATCCCTGGGCCGCCCTGCGGCGCGCCTGGGGCGAATGGCCGGCCGGCTACGAGACCCTGATGAACTTCGATGAGTCGGGCGCGGACGACGGCGCTGCGGGAGCCCGCAGGATCGCCGTCGGCAATCACGCCGGCACGATCATCACGGTGCCCGGAACCAGCGGAGCGCCGACGCTGCGCGACGTCGACTTCTTCCGCCTGACGCCGAGCGGCGGCAGTGCGGGATCGACCTACCGTGTCGTGCTGCGCTATCCAGAACGCGTGCGCGGCGCCGAGGCCGGCCAGCTCGAACTGGTCGGAACAGGCTGGACGCTGGGCGAGAACACAAGTGTGCCGAGCAGCGGCGCCCCGCCGACCGTCGTCACCCGAATGAAGACCTACACCTCGCCGACGGTGCCGGTCGCGGGCGGCGTCTTCCAGATCCGAGGTGTCGGGGACGACGACAACGTCTACCAGCTCAACGTCGAAGAGTTCCCGATCCGCCTGGCCGACCGCTTCGACCGCGATGACAGCGGCAACTTCGCAGCCAGCCGTCCGAGCAACGACGTGCCCGAACGGTCCGTGCCGGTCGGCCTTGGCGCAGCGCGCGGCCTTGTCTGGAGGACCACCGGCTCCGGCCCGACGGCCGTGCACAGGCTGTCGATTCCCTCGCTCTCCTTCCACAACGCCGGGGACACCGACTGGTTCGTGTTCGAACGTTATCCGGCGCCCGCCGCCTTGGGTGGTTCGGCGCGCTGCGAGTCGCGAGTGCTGAGGCTGCGCCGCTTGGGGAATGTCGAGTTCCGCCTCGGCACCGAACTCGTCGCGCCGTCGCGCTACGAGGGCGGTTGGTTCATCGTCAACAACCCGCCCGAAAACCTGCGCCTGCGCGCGACCCGCGCCCTGGGTGCCTCGACCACCGACTACGCGCTGGACTTCGAATACACCGCAGCGCTGACGCCGATGGTCGGCGGCCGATGCCCCTGAGCGGATGCACCGGGACGCCGGCGCCACGACGCCCGCGCTTTACAACGTTTAACCACCTCAGCCTGCGTCTTTGACCACAGGCCGATCGGCTCACCACCACAGTGCGCCCCAGGCCACACAGGCCCCTGGCGCAGACCAGGCCGATCCTGAAACCCCACACAACGAGGAGTCAACCGCGTCGCCGCAGCCGCAGGGCTGCTGGCCCTGGCAAGCCTGGCAGGCCCGGCGGCAGCGCAGGGGCGCACCGACACCATCGCCCTCACCGGCCAAACCGCTACGGGGGCGGGCGGGGGCACGTTTGCAAGCTCGCTCAGGAACCCCGTGCTCAACGACGCAGGGCAGACCGCCTTCCGGGCCAACATCACCGGCGGCACCAGCACAGAAGGCATCTACCGCAGCAGCAGC
>JALORM010000270.1 GCA_025458985.1 Paracoccaceae bacterium
CGCGCGTCCTCGGCCATGTCGCGTTCCCGGCGGCGATCGACGAAGGGGCCACGCGCCAGGGCGCGCAGGCTGGGAAGCGCGATGTTGTGCGCGATGGAGAAATCGAGGAACAGCCCCTGCTGCTTGCGATCCTCGGGCACGAGGCAGAGGCCGCTGGCAATCGCGGCGGCGACGCTGCCGGGCGCCACGGGACGGCCGTCGACGTGCACCTCACCCCCCAGCGGCCGGTCGACGCCGAACACGGCGCAGGCAAGTTCCGACCTCCCCGCGCCGACGAGACCGGCGATCCCGAGGATCTCGCCCGCGTGCGCGGTCAGGCTGACAGCGGCGTCCGGATAGGCGCGGGTTCGCATCCCGCGCACGTCCAGAACCGCGTCCCCGGCTGCGGGGGCATCATGCCGGTAGATCCGGGCAAGTTCGCGTCCGATCATCATCGGCACCATGCGCTCGCGGTCGATGGCCTCGCCCGAAAGCTCGCCCACCATGGCACCGTCGCGCAGCACCACGACGCGGTCCGCGATCGCCTCGATCTCGGCCAGGCGGTGGCTGATGAAGAGAACGGCGACGCCCTGCGCCCTGAGCCCGCGGATCACATCCAGAAGGCGGTCGGTCTCGGACAGGGTCAGGCTCGATGTGGGCTCATCGAAGATCACGACCCGTGCCTGCATCGACAGGGCGCGCGCGATCTCGACAAGCTGCCGGTCGGCCACCGACAGCCGGGCGACGGGGTCGGTTGGCCCGAAGCCCGCACCGACAAGCTCAAGGATCGGTCCGACCATCCGTGCCATGGCGCGCCGGTCGAGCACCCTGAGCCGGCCCCGCGTCGGCTCGCGCCCAAGCAGAACGTTCCCGGCGACGTCGAGATTGGTGAAGGAATTCAGCTCCTGGTGCACGAAGGCGATCCCTTGCGCGGCGGCCAGCGTCGGGGTGAGCGCGGCGAAGCCGCGCCCGTCGATGCGCACTTCCCCCGCATCGGGCGCGACGGTGCCCCCCAGCACCTTCATCAGCGTCGACTTGCCCGCGCCGTTCTCGCCGATCACGCCCAGCACCTCGCCGCCCCGGACCGAAAGCGACACGTCCCTGAGGGCGACCACGCCGGTATAGGCCTTGCGGATCGACCGAAGCTGAAGGTCGATCGGCACATGGGGTGGCTGTGCGCGACGGTCGCCGCCGCGCACAGCCGTTTCTGGAGCGTGGGAGGTATCGCTCAGCTGCCGATCCTCGCCTTGAGCTCTGCCTCAAATGCGTCGACGTTGCCCTGGTCGATGATCTTCGTCGGCACGATGATGAGACCGTCCTCGGGAATGCCCGAGCGGTCTCCTTCCAGGTACTTCGCCATCAGGTGCATGCCCTGGTAGCCCCACTGGTAGGGGTCCTGCACCACGGTGCCGGCAAAGGTCCCCTCACGCACCGCGCCCAGCGTGATCGGGTCTTCGTCGAAGGCGATGACGGTGATCTCGCCCAGCTTGCCCGCGGCCTGGAGCGCCTCGTAGATCTTCGGCGGGTTGTAGGAGTAGAAACCCACCATGCAGTCGATCTCGGGCATGGCGGCCAGCACGTCGTCGACGTTCGCCCGCGCACGCGGGAAGTCGACGTCATCGCCGCGCACGTCGACGAGTTCGATCCCGCTGCCCTCGACCGCCTGACGGAAGCCCGCGATCCGTTCGACCGCGTTGTCGGCGCCAAGGAAGCCCACGAACCCCATGCACTTGCCGCCATCCGGCATCGCCTTCACCGCGATCTCGCCCGCCTGTACGCCCGCGGCGGTGTTGGACGAGCCCAGATAGGCGACGCGGTCGCTGTCCGGGGCGTCGCTGTCGGTGGTGAACAAGGGCACCTGCGCGGCGACGCGGTTGAAGGCATCGGTCGAGGTCTTGGGGTCGACCGACGAGATCATGATGGCGGCGGTGCCGGCGGCCACAAGGTCGTCCATCAGCGCGTTCTGAAGCGCCGCCGTGCCCTGCGCAGGGTAGCGGAACTGGGTCTCGTAGCCCGGCAACTCGGCCTGCGCGGCGTTGACGCCGGCCTCGGCCAGCTTCCAGAAATCGGACGCCGCGTTGACGACGAAGGCAAGCTTGGGCCGCTCCTGCGCAAGGGCGGACCCGGTCAGGGCCAGGGCGGCAATGGCCGAGGCGGTGGCAAGACGGTAAAGCATCGGTTCCTCCGGTGCCGGCAGCGCCGGCTTGAGCTAATGAAGTCGTCCGTTCCGGCCGCCGCGACGCGCTAATTTATTAGCATCGCGGCGGCAGCAGAGGGTGCCGAGGCCGGGGTCGCCCGGCCTCGCGCGTGCCTGGGCGCCTCAGTTCGACGCGCAAAACCCGGGGTCTTCCGCGTTGCAGACATCGAGCCCCGTGAAGAGCGGGTCCTCGACCGTCTCGCCGTTGATCAGCTGGATCATCACGTCGGGCGCGCGGTAGCCCATCTCGAACGGCCGCTGGCCCACCTGGGCGTGGCTGCGTCCGTCGCGGAAGGCCTGCGTCTGGGGCGGCAGCGTGTCGCCGGCGATGATGATGAGGTCCTTCGACTGGAGCCGGTCCATCACCTGGTCGGTCACCTGCGCATAGGCCTGCGGCGCGAACTGCGCCCAGCCGCCGATCAGGATGAACGCGTCCAGATCGGGGTTGGCCACGAACGTGTCGGCCATCTGCTGGTTGGCAAGATCGGCCTGGTCGTTGGTATAGACCGGGCAGCCGTCGATCTCGCTCCAGCCGGCCTGACCCGTCAGCCGCTCGGTGCCTTCGCCGCCCGCAATGGTGTCGCGGAAGCCCTGTGCCCGGGCGTTGATGTTGTCGGCCGCGACGTTGCCGAGCTGCAGGCAGACCGATCCGCCCTCGGGCTTCAGCTTCATCGCCTCCTCGGCCATCTTCACGCCCATCAGGTAGTTGTCGGTGCCGAGGTAGGTCGCCCGCAGGTCGCGGTCCTGCTCCAGCAGGTCGGCGTCGATGGTCATCACCGGCACGCCGGGGGCAATCGCCCGCAGGCGGTTTGCCATGGCCGGCGCGTTCGAGGGCGAGATCGCGATGGCCGCGACGCCGCGGGTCAGCAGGTCGTCGACGATCTGCACCGCGCCGGCCTCGTCCGCAGACGAGGCGGGGCCGGTATAGAGACAGGCGTATTCGCTGTCGGGGTTCTCGGACATCCACTTCTGGCAGCCGAGGTTGATCTGCTCGAAGAAGGGATTGTCGAGCCCCTTGACCACGATCGCCAGCGTCTTCTTGTCCTGCGCCATCCCGGCGCCCGCGGTCAGCGCGACCAGGGCGGAGGCGGCCATCAGCATGATTTTCCGTTTCAAGTCAGATACTCCCTGTTGCGAGGCCCGTCGGGTCCGGGCCGTTCTTGTCAGCCCGGATACCAGACCTTCCTTGGGTCCTCCTCGGCCCGCCGGTAGGTCCATGCCCGCTCGATGAGGTCTTCCAGACCCGTCTTGGGCGCCCAGTTCAGGAGGTGCCTGGCCTTGGTGTTGTCCAGCCAGTTGCTGTGGAACGGGCTCCGGATCTCCACAGGAATGTAGCCGCGGGTGGCCGCCAGATGGGCGGCTGCCTTCGCGTAGTCCACGGGTTCGTCCATGCAGATGTTGAACAGCTGCTGCCGCGCCGCCGGCGCGTCGAGCGCGGCGAGGATTGCCTGCGCAAGGTCGTCGACATGAACGAAGTTGCGCTTGAGAGGCGCGCCGGTCGCGTCCAGAAGCAGCGGCACCGCCTGCATGGCGCGCAGGCGCGCCAGCTCGTCGGGCGCGATCAGGTCGGCCCAGGGCGGCCCGCCGAACTGGTCCTCGCCGAAGGACAGCGCGAAGCGGAAGTCGTCCTTCTCCATGATCCAGGGCGCGCGCAGGATGCAGCCGTTGACGCCGTACTGGCGCGTAGCAGCCAGGATAGGCGCGGCGGGGCGCCGACTCGGTGATCGGCTCGGGGTAGGCATGGAAGATGTGGCCAACTGCGCAGTCGCCGCCGATCAGGATGAACTGGCGCGCACCGGGCGCGGCGCGGAACGCCTCAAGCAGCAGGAACATCCCCTTGACCGAGACGTCGATGGCAAGGTCCGGCGATTCCTTCACCGCGGCCAGGTGAAGGACGTGGGTCACCCCCTCCATGGCGGCGTGGACGGTGGCGGCGTCGGCGATGGAGCCCCGGACGATCCTGAGGTCCGGGGCCGGGTCCAGCCCGCGGTTGTGGCAGATCGCCACGACCTCTCGCGCGCCGGCGTCGGGCAAGGCGCGCAGCGCCCCGAGGACGTTCCGTCCGACCTTGCCGGTGGCGCCGGTGACCAGCAGCCTCATCGATCCCCCCTCGTGCGGCCGTTCCGGCCCCGTTCTTGGCATGAATAATATTTGCTAATAAACATCGGTCAAGACTATTATTGATGGAGCCGCCGCATGTCCGTATGACGGCCGGAGACAAGCGGGAGGGAGGAACGCGATGTCACGCCTGGCCCTTGCAGGCATCTCGAAGAGCTTCGGCGCGATCCAGGCGCTGTCGGACGTGTCGCTGGACCTGGGCGAAGGCCAGGTCATGGGCCTGATGGGCGACAACGGCGCAGGCAAGTCGACGCTGGTCAAGATCATCGCCGGCAACTTCCGCCCGACCGAGGGCGCGATCCGGATCGACGGGCAGGAGGTCCACTTCCACCGGCCGCTCGATGCGCAGCGGGCGGGGATCGAGGTGGTCTACCAGGACCTCGCGCTCTGCGACAACCTCACCGCCGCGTCGAACGTGTTCCTAGGGCGCGAGCCGCTGCGGCGGTTCGGACCGATCGCCATCCTCGACTACCGGACCATGCGCCGGCACTCGGCCGAGCTTTTCGCGCAGCTCAAGTCGGAAACCCGGCCGCGCGACCTGGTGCGGCGGATGTCGGGCGGCCAGCGCCAGGCCGTCGCGATTGCCCGCACGCTTCTGTCGAACGCCCGGATCGTGCTGATGGACGAACCCACGGCCGCGATCTCGGTCCG
>JALORM010000271.1 GCA_025458985.1 Paracoccaceae bacterium
CCACCGCGGCGAGCGGCAGAAGAAGGAAGGCCGACACCACCGCCAGCCACAGCGCATCCGCCGCCCGCGGCGCGGGCGCGGCGGCGTCCCAGCGCTCCACCGCCCGGTCGAGGCCCGCGCCCAGCACGGCGGGCACCGCGATCCGCAGCGCCAGCGCCGCGGCGGCGACCGTCAGCCCCACCTGCACCAGCGCCAGAAGCGCCGCGCGGCCGAGGTCGAAGTCGTAGGTGAACGCCTGGAAGATCGCCAGTTCCACCGTCGTCGCCCGCGGGCCGCCGCCCAGCGTCAGCGCCACCGCGAAACTCGTCAGGCAGATCAGGAACACCAGCGCGAAGGCCCCCGGTAGGACGGCGCGCAGCATCGGCCATTCCAGCGTGCGCGCGATGTCCCTCGGGCCGAAGCCCAGCGAGGCCGCCAACCGGAACCGCTCGGCCGGAATGGCAAGCCAGCCCTGCAGCAGAAGCCGGGTGGCCAGCGGCAGGTTGAAGAACACATGCGCCAGCACCACGCCCCGGGCGCCGTAGATGTCGACCGGCGGCAGGCCCAGCGCGGCCAGGGCATCGCTGACCCACCCCGCCCGTCCCCAGACCGCCAGCAGCCCCAGCACCGCGACGATCACCGGAAGCAGGAACGGCGCGCCGAGCAGCGTGACCAGCAGCCCCCGCCCCGGGAACCGCCGCCGCGCCAGCGCGCGCGCAACCGGCACGGCCAGCAGGCACGACAGCGCCGCCGACACCAGCGCCTGCCCGACCGTGAAGCGCACCGCCGCCCAGTCCGCCGGGCCGAGCGCGGCGGGCGCATCGGCCCGGAGCGCCACCGCCGCAAGCGTCCCGAGCGCCAGCGCCACGACCAGCACCCCGGCGCCGAGGCCCGCCCAGAACAGCGGCCCGCGCCGCCCGGCCGTCATCGGCCTATCGGCTCAGCGCCGCGCGCCAGGTCTCGATCGCCGCCTCGCGCACCGCCGCCGCCTCGCCCGGCGCGAACAGCAGCGCCTTCTCAGGCACGATCAGCGTCTCGAACCCCTCTGGCAAACCCTCGGCCGGGGTGACCGCGGGATACATCCAGTTGGTCGTCGGGATCACCCTCTGGAACGCCTCGCTCACCATGAACTGCAGAAACGCCCGCGCGAGGTCCGGTTCCTCGGTCGAGGCGATCATCCCGGCGACCTCGACCTGCAGGTAGTGCCCCTCGTCGAAGGGGGCCGCGGCCTTGGTCGGGTCCTCCTCGGCGATCAGGTGGTAGGCGGGCGAGGTCGTGTAGGACAGCACCATGTCGGCTTCGCCTTCGAGGAACAGGCCGTAGGCCTCGGACCAGCCCGGGGTGACGGTGACGATGTTGTCGGCCAGCCCCTCCCAGACCTCGGCCGCACGGTCGCCGTAGGCAGCCTCTATCCACAGCAGAAGTCCCAGGCCGGGGGTCGAGGACCGCGGGTCCTGGATGATGATGCTGACGTCCGAGGCCGCCAGGTCCTCGAAGCTGCGCGGCGGGTCGGCAAGGCGCGTGGTGTCGTGGACGAAGGCGAAGTAGCCCCAGTCGAACGGCACGAAGAGGTCGTCCTCCCACGCCACGGGCAGGTCATAGGCGGCCTCGACCGTGACCGGCTGGAACAGGGCGCTGTCGGCGGCGGCCGCGGTCAGGTTGGTGTCGAGGCCCAGCACCACGTCGGCCTCGGTGCGCGCGCCTTCCAGCCGCACCCGGGAGAGCAGCGCCGCGCCGTCGCCGGCGGGGACAAAGACCAGATCGCAGGCGCAGGTGGCCTCGAAGGCGGCCTCGACGGCCGGCCCCGGGCCCCAGTCCGACACGAAGCTGTCGTAGGTGTAGACGGTAAGGACGGGTTGCTGGGCCGAGGCCGTGGTGGCCAGAAGGCATCCCGTGGCGAAGGTGGCAAGACGCATGGTGTCCTCCTTTGCGACGGGCGGCATGGAGGATCGACGGTCGACCTTCCCTCCGCCGGTCTTAACCGGTTCAGGTTCGACGGGTTCGCGGCAGCCGCGTCTCAGCCCCTTGCGGAGCACCCCGAGGTGGCGGCGACCCTACCGCCCTGCCCGCTCCGCCGCAAGGGGCGGGTCCTTGCGGCCCCGCTTGAGCCGCCCCGCATTTGCCCCTATGCGGGGGCGCATGAGCGTCAACACCTTCGGCCACCTCTTCCGCGTCACCACCTGGGGCGAAAGCCACGGACCCGCGCTTGGCTGCACCGTCGACGGCTGCCCGCCGGGCGTGGCCCTGACCGAGGCCGACCTGCAGCCATGGCTCGACCGCCGGAAGCCCGGGCAGTCGAAGTACACCACCCAGCGGCGCGAGGACGACCTGGTCGAGATCCTGTCGGGCACCTACGAGGGGGTGACGACCGGCACGCCGATCCAGCTGATGATCCGCAACACCGACCAGCGGTCGAAGGATTATTCCGAGATCGCCGCGAAGTTCCGGCCCGGGCATGCCGACATCACCTACCACCAGAAGTACGGCCTGCGCGACCCGAGGGGCGGCGGGCGGTCGAGCGCGCGCGAGACAGCGGCGCGCGTCGCCGCGGGGGGCGTGGCGCGGAAGGTGCTGGCCGCGCTGGCGCCCTCGGTCGCGATCACCGGCTACATGGTGCAGATGGGCACGATGGCCGCCGACCGCGCCCGCTTCGACATGGCCGAGGTCGACCGCAACCCGTTCTGGTGCCCCGATCCCGCGGTGGCTGCGGACTGGGCGGAGTATCTCGACGGCCTGCGCAAGTCCGGCAACTCGGTCGGCGCGGTGATCGAGGTCGTGGCGCAGGGCGTGCCCCCGGGCCTGGGCGCGCCGATCTACGGCAAGCTCGACAGCGACCTTGCGGCGGCGATGATGTCGATCAACGCGGTGAAGGGGGTCGAGATCGGCGCCGGCATGGCATCGGCGGCGCTGACGGGCGTCGAGAACGCCGACGAGATGACGATGGGACCGGAGGGGCCGGTCTACGGATCGAACCACGCGGGCGGCATCCTTGGCGGCATCTCGACCGGACAGGACGTGGTCGTGCGCTTCGCGGTGAAGCCCACCAGCTCGATCCTGACGCCGCGGAAGACCGTCACCGTCGCGGGCGAGGAGGCCGAGATCGTGACCAAGGGCCGCCACGACCCCTGCGTCGGCATCCGTGCGGTGCCGGTGGGCGAGGCGATGATGGCCTGCGTGATCCTCGACCACCTGCTGCTCGACCGGGGCCAGACCGGCGGGGTGCGGGGCACGATCGGCTGAGGCGGACACGACAGGGAGCGGCGCCGAAGGGCCTGGGCCCTGTCGCTCTGCGCGGAACGTGGATCAGGCGCTTTGGCTTCAAGTGAGACGGAGCGCAGCACACGGCCGCGGACGTGCGCTCGCGAGGACCGAGGTCTGCCCTTTGTGGTGAAGCGCCGCCGCGCGACCGTTCGGCGCGGGTCTGCACCGCAGCGCACGGCCGATGGGGCGGCCTTGCGCTGCCCGTGGGCGCGTGCCGCGCCTGTTGACCCGGGCTGGGTGCATACCTCGGGCGTTGACGGAAAAGAGGGCAACGCACAGCCTTCGTCGGGAAGGCATGGCTCTGGCGTGTCCGGACGGCCTTGCGCTGCCCGGGCCGCTTCGCGGCTGCCAACCGGGCGGGTACATGTCTCACGCGCCGGGAGGATCGGCGGCGGCGTCCGCAGGACCGCCTCCTCACACCAGCGAATCCCAGATCAGCTTCGTTCCGGTGATCGTCAGCAGGACATAGGTAATGGCGAAGAACGCCTTCTCGGACAGGGCGCGGTGCGCGATCACCCCGACCCACGCCCCGGCCAGCGCGAAGGGCGCCAGCAGCACCCCCGCCCACAGCGTCTCGGCCGTGAAGAAGCCCAGCGCCGCG
>JALORM010000272.1 GCA_025458985.1 Paracoccaceae bacterium
GCCAAGGGCGTGGCGCTCACGCATTCCTTCGGGACAACCGTCGCGCAGGTCGTGGAGGTCGCCGACGAGGGCGGCGCGATCCGCATCCGGCGGGCCTGGATCGCCTGCGACCCGGGGCTGGCGCTCGATCCGGGGATCGTCAAGGCGCAGATGGTCTCGGGCCTGGTCTACGGGCTTTCGGCGGCGGTCTGGGGCGAGATCACCTTCGCGGACGGCAAGGTCGAGCAGGAGAACTTTCCCGACTACGACGCGCTGAGGATGCACACGATGCCCCGCGTCGAGGTCCGCATCCTTGAAAACAACGCCCATATGGGCGGGGCGGGCGAGCCGGGCACCCCGCCCGCGGCCCCGGCGCTGGCGAATGCGGTCTTCGCGCTGACCGGCCGGCGCATCCGGGAATTGCCGCTGTCGCGGTCGCTGCGCTTCGTCGCCTGACCCGCTGCAAACCGCGGTTCAGGGCCGCACGCCCGACTCGATTGCCGATTCGGCGGGCGTGACCTCGGCGGCCCTGGCGCCCCGGCGACCGAGGCCGCGGCAGACGAGGATCACCGGCAGCAGGCCCACCGAGACGATGACGAGGCTCGGGACCGCCGCGCCCGCCAGCCGTTCGTCGGCGGCGAGGCGATGGGCCTGCACGGCCAGCGTGTCGAAGTTGAAGGGCCGCAGGATCAGCGTCGCCGGCAGTTCCTTCATCACGTCGACAAAGACCACGAGCAGCGCCGTCAGGACCGAGGGCGCCAGCACCGGCAGGTGGACGCGCGCGAGCATCGCGAACGGGCCCGCGCCCAGGGTTCGGGCGACCCAGTCGATGTTGGGCGGCACCGCCGCGAAGCCGCCGTCGAGCGCCCCGAGCGCGGCGGCCGCGAAGCGCACCGCGCAGGCGAAGACCACCAGCGCGATCGAGCCCGTGACCAGAAGCCCGGTCGAGATGCCGAAGGCATCGCGCATGGCGGCATCGAGCGCGTTGTCGAAGGCTGCGAACGGGACGAGCAGCCCGACCGCGATCACCCCGCCCGGTACCGCGTAGCCGATCCGTGCGACCTCGACGGCGCCGCGCCCCGCGGGGCCGGGCGCCAGCCGCGCGTTGAACCGCAGGATCAGCGCGGCGCCGACCGTGATCGCCGCGGTCAGCGCTGCCAGCGAGACCGAGTTGCGGACGAGCCCCAGATAGCGCGGCGAGAGCAGGTCCTGTCCGGACCCGACCGCCATCTCGGCCAGCACCACCACTGGCCCGAGAAAGCCCAGCAGCACCGGAACGCCGCAAAGTGCTACCGCCCCGGCCGCGCGCCAGCCGGTCAGGACGGCGGGGGGCAGCACCTCGAACCGCTTGCCGGTGTTGAAGTGCCGTGCGCCGCCGCGCTGGATGCGTTCGAGAACGGCTAGCAGGAGCGCGACCGTCAGCAGGCAGAAGGCCAGCTGCGCCGCCCCTGCCCGGTCGCCCAGCGAGAACCAGCTGCGGTAGATGCCGGTGGCGAAGGTCTGCACGCCGAAATGTGCGACGGTCCCGAAATCGGCGATCGTCTCCATCACCGCCAGAAGCACGCCCCCCGCTATGGCGGGCCGCGCCATCGGCAGGCTCACGCGCAGGAACGTCTCCCACGGGCCGCGGCCGAGCGCGCGGGCGGCAAGGTAGGCGGTCGCCGACTGTTGCAGGAAGGCCGCCCGGGCGAGAAGGTAGACGTAGGGGTAAAGCACGAGGATCAGCATGATCGCCGCCCCGGGCAGCGAGCGGACCTCGGGGAACCAGTAGTCGCGCGCGCCCCATCCGGTCAGGTCGCGCAGGAGCGTCTGGACAGGACCGGGATGGTCCAGGAACACGGTATAGGCATAGGCCAGCACATAGGCCGGGAAGGCAAGCGGCAGCGCCAGCGCCACCTCGAAGGCGCGCACGCCCGGGAACCGCGTCATCGTGACCAGCCACGCGGCGCCCGTGCCGATGGCAGCGGTGCCGAGTGCCACCAGCACGGCGAGGATGACGGTGTTGAGCGCATAGGCCGGCAGGACCGTCCCGGCGAGGTGGCGCCAGGTCTCGAAGCTGCCGGTGGCGGCGGCGAGCGCCACGGCGACGACGGGCAGGAGGCAGAGCGCGGCCAGGCCGTAGGCCAGGACCGAGATCGGCGGCCCGCGCCGCCCGCGCCGGATCGGAGTTCGCTTGTCCATCCCGGTTCGCCTCGTACGCCACATGCCGGCGCGGCTCAAGCCGTCGGACGCGGGCGCCGGCCCTCAGACCCCGAGGTAGCGGCCCGCGACGTCCCCCGGAACCGCCGTGGCCGGCCCCTCCCAGACGCTCGCGCCGCGGTCGAGCATCACCGCGCGGTCGGCGACGGCGACGACCTCGGCCAGCGCCTTGTCGATGAGGAGAATCGCCATGCTGCTGCGCTTGACCTCGGCGATGGCCGCCCAGATCTCGCGCCGGACCACGGGCGCCAGGCCCTCGGTCGCCTCGTCGAGGATCAGGAGCCGCGGGTTCGTCATCAGCGCGCGGCCGATTGCCAGCATCTGCTGCTCGCCCCCCGAAAGCGTTGCGGCGCGCTGGCGCATGCGCTCGCCGAGGCGCGGAAAAAGCCGCGTCACGCGGGCAAGATCCCAGGGCCCCGGCCGTGCGGCGGCGGTCAGGTTCTCGGCCACGGTGAGCGGCGCGAAGCAGCGCCGCCCCTCGGGCACCAGCCCGATCCCGAGCCGCGCCGCCCGGTGCGGCGGCAGCGGGCCGAGGTCGGTGCCCGCGAAGACGACGCGCCCGGCCTTCAGCGGCAGCAGACGGCATAGGGTGCGCACCGTCGTCGTCTTGCCCATGCCGTTGCGGCCCATCAGCGCGACGGCCTCGCCTTCGGCCACCGTCAGCGACACGCCGAAGAGCGCCTGGCTTGGCCCATAGGCGGCCTCGATCCGCTCGGCCTCGATCAGCGCAGGCATCGGACCGCCTTGCCCCGGCCGGAAAGCCTGGATGCCGCTGCAGGACCGGGGGCCAGCCCCCGGACCTCCGGAGTATTTGCAAACAAGAGAAGCAGGGGCGCGGTCATGTCCCGGCCCCCAGGTAGGCGTCCTGCACGGCGCGGTCGGCGCGGACGTCCGCGACGGTGCCAGTCGCGATCACCCGCCCGTAGACCAGCACGCTCACGCGGTCGGCGAGCGCAAAGACCGCATCCATGTCGTGCTCGACCAGAAGGATCGGCGCCTCGCGCTTCAGCCCGGCCAGAAGCGCGGTCAGGTCGCGCGTGCCGTCGGGGCCCATGCCGGCCATCGGCTCGTCCATCAGGAAGGCCTTCGGCCGCATGGCAAGCGCGATGGCGATCTCGAGCCGCCGCCGCTCGCCATGGCTGAGGTCGGCCGCACGCACCCCCTCGCGCCCCGCAAGGCCGGCGCGCGCGATCGCGGCTTCGGCGGGCCGGGTCAGCGCTTCGTCACCGAGTGCGGGGCGCAGCACCGAAAGGCGGCGCCCTGCCGCGCCCAGCACCGCGAGGACCACGTTCTGCAGCACGCTGAACTCGGGCGCGACCGACGAGACCTGGAAGGTCCGCGCCAGGCCAAGCTGCGCCCGGCCCGCCGCGTCGATCCCGGCAAGGTCGCGCCCGACGAAGCGCACCGACCCCGCATCGGGCACGGCCTCACCCGCGATGAGCCGCATCAGCGTCGACTTGCCCGCGCCGTTCGGGCCTATCAGTGCGTGGATCTCGCCCGGGCGGAGCGTCAGCGACACGTCATCGGTTGCGGCCAGTGCGCCGAAGCGCTTGCGCAGCCCTGCGGTTTCGAGGACCGGCTCAGCCATGGCGCGCGCGCCCCGCCAGAAGCCCGATCAGACCGCCGCGCGCGAACAGGACGGTGAGAAGCAGCAGCAGCCC
>JALORM010000008.1 GCA_025458985.1 Paracoccaceae bacterium
CTTTCTCTGGCGCTTCGACGAGCTGGGCGGCGGTCGGGCCGCCATCGCCGGCGGCGACTCGGCCGGCCTGCCCATGCTGACCGCTGCCCCTTCCGGTGCGATCCTCTACATGAACGAGGGCCTTCGCCGGCTGATCGGCCGCCGCGTCAAGCATGTCGACCGGATCCTGACCGACCTGCCGCCCCGGTCCGGCAGCCTGCAGGAGGTGACCACGACCGAGGGCGCGCGCACGTTCCGCCTTGCGGTCATGCCAGCCGAAGAGGGGCGGAGCGCCGTCTACTTCCTGCCGGCCGACGGTGAGGCCGAACGAGGCCGGCGCGAGGAACCGATGGGCCGCCTGCTGTCCGACTGGCTCGAGGGCCTCGGCCGGCCGGTCGGCGACTGGCTCGACGAGGCGGCGAAGGGCAGGGGCCTCGGCAAGCCCGAGGTGCTGCGCGTCCGCGACACGGGGACCGAGACCTTCCTCCAGGTGACGCTCGGCGCCGCGGGCGGCCGGGGGGCCGCGCGTCTGGTGGCGGTGCTCAACGACGCGACCGAGCTCAAGACCCTCCAGGCGCAATTCGTGCAGAGCCAGAAGATGCAGGCGATCGGCCAGCTTGCCGGCGGGGTCGCGCACGACTTCAACAACCTCCTGACCGCGATCTCCGGTCACTGCGACCTGATGCTCCTGCGACACGACCAGGGCGACCCGGACTATGCCGACCTCGTGCAGATCCACCAGAATGCCAACCGGGCAGCCTCGCTGGTGGGCCAGCTTCTTGCCTTCTCGCGCAAGCAGACGCTGCAACCGCAGGTCATCGACCTGCGCGACACGCTTTCGGACCTGACCCATCTGCTCAACCGCCTGGTGGGAGAGAGGATCAAGCTCACGCTGCACCACGAAGCGTCGCTGCCCGCAATCCGCGCCGACAAGCGGCAGCTGGAACAGGTGCTGATGAACCTCGTCGTGAACGCGCGCGACGCGATGCCCGAGGGCGGCGAGATCCGGATCGAGACGATGGAACGCGTCCTGGGCGACGACCTGCGCCGCGACCGCGCCAAGGTGCCCGCCGGCCGCTACGTCGTGGTCAAGGTCGAGGATCACGGCAGCGGCATCCCCGAGGACAAGATCGGCAAGATCTTCGAGCCGTTCTACACCACCAAGCGGCAGGGCGAAGGGACCGGTCTCGGCCTCTCCACCGCCTACGGGATCGTCAAGCAGTCCGGCGGCTTCATCTTCGTCGACAGCGTGGTGGGAAGCGGGACCGTCTTCACCCTCTACTTCCCCGCGTACGATCAACGCCGCAGGTCGGCGGCCGAGGCGACGCTGCCGCCCCGCGCAATGCCGGCCGCGATGGCCGGTGCGCCGCGCGTGGCCGCCGGTACCGGGGCGCGCGCGGCATCCGCCGCAAGCGGCGGCGGGCAAGGCGCGCAATGGGCGTTCGCGTCCGGCAACGCCGCCCGTCACTTGCGCGATCCGGGCTCGGCCGACCCCGAGGCCGAGATCGAACCCGATGGCGCAGCGGCGCCCGTCACACTGCCGCCGATGCGCCTGCCCGCGGCAGGCGCCCTGGCCTCTGCGGCAACCCCGCTGCCGCCCGGGCAGTCACCGGCTCCGGTTCCATCCGGCGGCGCGTCGTTCGGCGCCTCGCCTGCCGCATCGACCGCTCTGACGCGCGCGCCGGCCGTGTCCCCCTCCGCAGCCGCCCAACGCCCGTCCGGCCCCTCCGATGCCGCGCACGACACCGCGGGTACCCTGCGGGCAACGCCGCGGCACCCGTCGCCGCCGCCCGCGCCAACTCCACCGGCCGCCGCCCCTGCCGCGGGGCAGTCCATCGGCCTGACGGCCCGTTCACGGACGGTGGCCACCTCCCGGGCCGAGGCCGAGGCCGGGCGCGGCGTCGCCGCCTCGGGCCGCGTGATCCTTCTTGTCGAGGACGAGGCTCCGGTGCGTGCCTTCGCCTCCCGCGCGCTCAGGATGCGCGGGCACCTGGTGATCGAGGCGGAGAATGCCGAGGAAGCCCTCGCCATCCTGGAAGAGCCCGACCTCAACGTCGATCTCTTCGTCACCGACGTGATCATGCCGGGGATGGACGGGCCGACCTGGGTGCGGCGCGCGCTTGAGCGCCGCCCCGGCGTCAAGGTCGTCTTCGTGTCGGGCTATGCCGAGGACTCCTTCGGCGAGGAACAGGCGCGCATCGCAAACTCCGTCTTCCTGCCGAAACCCTTCTCGCTCAGCGAACTCACCGCCGTGGTCCAGGAGCAGCTCGGCTGACATCCGGACAGGCCGCCCGCCCCGTCGGCGTGGTGACGGGGCCCGGGTGTCACCCCTGGTTGCAGTGGCGATGCAGGCGCCGCAGACGGGCCGGCGCCCTGCCGCGCAAGGGCAAACCGCGCTGCCAGCAGGCGCTCTGCCGCGCATAAGCAAATGGGCAATCCCTCATAAGCGCGGAAGCTGCTTGGTTCAGCGTCGACGCAATCATGGACCGTTCCGGGCCGCATCCCGCTGCCATGTCGGTTCGACAGGAGACGCAACATGGGACAGTGCTGTTCTACCGCGGGAGGCACCCCCGCGACGCCCCGGCCGCCGACTGCCGCCACGACCCAGCCGCAGCCAATGACCATCGGCGGGACGCGGGCGACTCTCGCCGCGCGAACGGGTGGCGGGGCACAGGCGCCTGCCGCAGACCCGCAGCTCAATCACGGCTCCAAGACCGCCTACCTGCAGCCGGCGCGGATCACGCTGTCCAAGGACTGGGAGGTGGTCTCGGCGCCGGGTCCCAAGACGGCCGAGATCTTCGGCGCCGCGGCCAAGCCGCAGCTCAAGGCGAAGGCGCTGCAGGCGGCCGGCGCGGGTCCGAGCGCCTCGGCCGCTGCCGGCGCAGGGACGTCGGCGGCCGCAGGCGGCGCGCCGTCCTCGGACTTCCGCCTCAAGAACACCGTGACGGTCAAGCCCATTCCCGAAGAGACGCTGAACAAGGCCTATGAGATCATCAAGGGCCTGACCGACGGCAAGCTGGAGCTGCAGGACGCCGCCGGCACCTACAGCGTGCAGACCGGCGCCGACAAGGGGGTGCTCCGCCACTTGCCGAGCATGGTGGTCGGCTTCACGCCGAAGGAGGGTGTGACCTTCGAAGACATCGACGAGGCCGGGCGCGAGATCAGCCGCCTGCTCAGGCAGGAATCGGTGCTGACGGAATTCGACGGCGGGGCGGATGCCCGTACGCTTGTCGGCACGGTCACGCTGGAGCGGGGCCTACCCGAAGACGCGGCCGCCAAGGTCATCAAGGGCCTGTCCGACAGGTTCGGCGGCACCACCCGGGTCGCGCCCGACAAGGTCGCGGTGATCCTTGATACCAGCGGAAATGAGGGCAAGCAGAACGAGAGATTCGCGGAACTCCAGAACGTCACGACTGCAATCGGAGGCGTGGCCGGCATCGAGCCCAAGATCGTCCAATCGGCCTTCTCGCCCGGGGTGCGGATCGCCGATCCGTCGCACTCGAAGGAGAACTTCCTCGAGCGTGTACGCGCGGAACAGGAGCCGATCATCCGTGATGCCGTCGCCCAGCTGGCTGCGCGCAATCCCGAGAAGTGGGACGCAGTCAAGCAGAATGTTCAGGTCGATGGCAAGCTCAATAAATTGAAGGACCGCGCGTCCTACGCGTTCGACGACACCTGGCAGCGGCTGTTCGGCAACGACTTGAGGCCGGCCGAACGAAACTACATCATGATCGACCAGAAATCGCGGCACCTCGACAAAGACCAGACCGCCCCGATGCACTGGAGCGCGCGGGCGGTGGTGCTGAATGACGACCGCACGGCGATCGAGAATCTCTGGACGTCCGAGCTTGTGCTCAACATCCACTCGGGAACCTTCCTGCCGACGGACCAACTTGTCGGACGCCAAGAGAACCCGAAAGGCTCGGCCGAGCCCTTCACCTACTTCCCCTCGGGCACGGCGCTGGTCAAGGATGCCGGCCTGAACTCGGAAAGCTACGCCGCGCTTGGCACCTATGTTGTGCCGGTGAAGGACGCAGACGTGGCCATCGCAGCGATGAAGCAGGCCGAGGCCGACAGCACGGGCAGCCTGATCCGGTATCACACCGAGGTGCCGAACTGCCTGTCCTACGCGCTGGGCCTGCTTCAGCTGGCACAGCCCACCGATGAGCGCCAGAATGCGGCGCTTGACCAGGTGTTCGAGGCACAATCGGCGCTGGACCTGAGCATGGCGCAGGCGGACGCTGCCGAGGTGTTGGGTGCGGTCCGTGACAGGACCGGGTTCGACGTGCCCGGGACCTCGGCGGCCGAGGTTCGGGCCGCCCGCGTCCCCGATCCCGCACAGGGCATCCGCGGCCAGTATCCGTCGATGGACACGGGCGGTGCCTTCACGGCCGGCATCCCGGGCCTGCAGACGGGGGACTCGACCTATCCCCAGACGCTCGGCTTCCTCGCCGCGATCGCCGACCAGACGCTTTCCGGGCCGTCCAATGCAGAAGTCGAGACCGCCTATCGCAACAAGAAGGGGACCGAATACTTCAAGGCCGGTCATTCCGCGGCCGATGCGCGCGCCTATGCGGCCGCCCTACGGCCGACACGGGCTGAGCTGGCCGCCTATCGCGATACGGTCATGGCCCAGTTCAACACCGGTCTCACGGCCCATGCCTCGGCGCCTCTTATGGCGGATCGCGCGCCGCCGGCCCCGGACGAGAACCGGTGGGCGTACCCGCCGAAGCTCTCCGACCTGCACGAACAGCCGCCCGTCTACGGCCTCGCACGCGAGCCCAGGGCCACCTCGGCGCCGCCGCAACTCGACAGGCAGGGGATGAGGCCGGCGCTTCGAGACCCCAGCAGCGCGGGCTCCGGCCGCGGGTGACGCCCGCCCCTGACCGGCCTCCGACCTCCTCCCGGGTCGAGGCCGGTCACGTGGCGTCCATCGCGCCGATCATGTCGAGCACAAGACCCTCGTCCGGGGCGATGGCCGGGGACCGTGCCGCCTTCTGATAGGGCGGCACCGCCCCCCGCAGGTGCGGCGTCGCCGAGCCCAGCGCCTCGCGCAGCGTCTCGGCGAACTTCACCGGATGCGCGGTCGACAGCACGACGACCTCGCCGGGGGGCAGGTCGAAGCGGTCGGCCGCGGCAAGGGCCAGCGCAGTGTGCGGATCGGCAAGGTAGCCGGTCCGCTCGTGCGTCTCGCGGATCGAGGCAAGCGTGCCCCGGCGCGAGATGCTGGTGCTGCGGAAGCCGCGGCGCAGGGATTCGCGCAGCGCCCCGGGCAAGACGGTCTGGCCGCGCGCGGCTAGGTCCGCGATCACGCCGCGCACGGTCTCGGCCCCGGCGGCGTCGAACAGCGCCCGTTCCAGGTTCGAGGCGATCTGGATGTCGATCGCCGGCGTGTTCGTCCTGACCACGCGGCCCGGCATGAGCGCGCCGGTCTGGATCACCCGGTGCAGGCTGTCGTTCTCGTTGGTCGCGACCACAAGCTCGCCCACGGGAAAGCCCATGCGGCGGGCCAGGTCGCCGGCATAGACGTTGCCGAAGTTGCCGGTGGGAACCACGAAGTGAACCGGCCGGCCCGGCCGCCCCAGCCGCAGCGCAGCCAGCGCATAGTAGGCCGACTGCGCGAGGATGCGCCCCCAGTTGACCGAGTTGACAGCCGTCAGCCGCAGCCGCTCGCGGTGTTCGGGCGACGCCAGCAGGGCCTTCACGATCCGCTGGCAGTCGTCGAAGCTGCCCCTGACCGGCACCGCGCGCAGCCTGGCGTCTGACAGGCCCTGCATCTGTGCCTCCTGGAACGGCGAGACGCCGCCATCGGGGTAGAGGAACAGCGCCCCGATCTCGGGCACGTCGGCAAAGGCGGACAGCGCCGCGCCGCCGGTATCGCCCGACGTCGCGCCGATGATGAAGGCGTCCCGCCCCCGGGCGCGCAGGAAATGCCCCAGAAGCGGGGCCAGCACCTGCATCGCAAGGTCCTTGAAGGCAAGCGTCGGGCCGTGGAACAGCTCCATCACCCAGCGCCCCTGCGCGACCTGCACCAGAGGCGTCACGGCGGGGTGGGTGAAGCGGGCGTGGCACGCGCCGAGGATTTCGTCCAGGCGCCCCTCGCCGAACGCATCGCCGGCGAAGGCGGCGACGATCGTGCGCGTCAGCGCCCCGAGGTCGGCATCCGGCAGCCCGGCGATCCGCTCGGGGCCGAACGCCGGCACCGTCTTCGGGACATAGAGCCCGCCATCCGGCGCAAGCCCGTCCAGGATGACGGTGGCGAAATCGGCTTCGGGCGCGGTCCCGCGCGTGCTGATGTACGGCATCCTCAGTCTCGTTCCGTTTCCCGGTTCTGGAGCCTCTCGGTCGCCCCCCGTTGGGGATGGTCGGGCGGGGCCTGCCCTAGGCCGCCGCCGCCGCCCGGCCGCGGCGTTCCTCGGCCTTGGTCGCGCCCTCGCCCTGGGCCCAGGCGATGAATGCGGCGAAGGCGCGGTTGAATTCCTCGGGCTTGTTGAAGAAGGGGGCGTGCTTGCCGTCGGCGATGTCGTGCGGCAGGCCCGTCCAGATGTTGCCGTAGTCGAGGCCCGCGATGTAGCCGTGGTCGAGGAACGGGTCGTCCGACCCGTTCAGGATGGCGAAAGGCAGCGTGCCCTGCCGCAGCATCCGCATCTGCCGGGGCCAGTCGACGACGCCGAGGCGGCTGATCATGTAAAGCCGCGTCCGTCCGTCGGTGCGGCCGATGTTGGCGTGCAGGAACGCACTGTCGGCCGAATAGGGCGCCGTGGCCGACCCGGCATAGGCCTTCTGTTCGGCGCGCGTGAAGTACTGCTTGCCCGCCAGCACGAGGTGGCTCGACGCGTCGTACCCGCGTGCGAAGTCGTCGGGCACGATGTTCAGGGGAGAGGTGCCGGTGATGCACAGGCCGGCGAACTTTTCGGGCGCGCGTGCCGTCAGCTCGAGCCCCACATATCCGCCAAGCGACCAGCCGAGGACGACGGGACGCTCGATCCGCAATGCGGACAGCACATCCTCGGCCACATCGGCATAGGCGGTCACGTTGTAGGCTGCCTCGGGGTCGGCGTTGGCCGAGACGCCGTGGCCCGGAAGGTCGAAGGCAACGACCCGGTGGCTCGCGGCAAAGGCTTCGAACTGCCGGGCAAAGGCTTCCTTGCAGGCCGAGTTGCCGTGGATCGCAAGGATCGCCGGTCCGTCGCCGCCCGTATCGCTGACTGCGATCAGGCCATGGCGCGTCCCGATCATCGTCTCGGGCGCCCCGGTCAGGGCCTCGCGCGCCGTTCGCCCGCTGCGGCGGCGCCAGCCGGCACGCAGGGCGGCGCGGCGGGTGGCCAGCGCTTCGCGGATTTCCTGAAGAACGCCCCACAGGCCGCCCGGATAGAAGATCATCACCGCGATGATCATCACCGCGATCAGGATGTCGCGCCACGGACCTAAGTCTGCCATCGCGCCCGAAACGAGGATGATCAGGTAGGCGGCACAGACCGGCCCCCAGATCGTACCGACGCCGCCGACCAGCAGGATCGACAGCACCAGCGTCAGCGACCCCAGCCCGAAGATGTCGGGCGAGGCGACGCGCACGTACGAGGCGTAGAAGCCCCCGGCGAGCCCGGTGAAGAGGCCGCTCGCCGCCAGCGTCAGCGCGCGGGTGCGCGCCTCGGGGACGCCGCGGGCGATGGCGGCGTACTTGGCGTCCCGCAATGCCACGATGGCGCGGCCCCAGCGCGACCGGACGAGCATGTAGAGGAAGGCGCAGTTGCCGAGAAGTAGCGCCAGCGCGACGTAGTAGTAGCCGATCCGTCCGTCGCTGGTCAGCCGGTAGCCGCCGATGCTCAGCGCCGGAAGGGTGACCATGCCCGAGGTGCCGCCGGTCACCCAGGACTGGCTGATGACGATCTGGTAGATCAGCTGCGAGAAGGCGATGGTCACGAGGATCACGTAGATCCCGTCCAGCCTGAGCACCGGCAGCGCCACCAGCGCCGCCACCGCCGTTGCCACCGCGCCGGCGGCAAGGATGGCAAGCCAGGGGTTCAGCCCCAGCGTCTTGGCCAGGATCGCGTAGGTGTAGATGCCGACCGCGAACAGCGCCACATGGGCGAAGTTGAAAAGCCCGCCGTAGCCGAGGCTCAGGTCCCAGCTCGACGCGACGACCCCGAAGACGAAGGCCAGGATCAGCAGATGCCGGACATAGCTTGTGTCGAAGATCAGGGGCAGGACCGCCAGCACCGCCACGGCCACGACCGCCGGAACCAGCCCGCTCGACTTGTGAAAGGGGGGATCGTACCGCATCAGAGGGTCCTCTGATGGTGGCCGAAGAGCCCGGAGGGCTTGAGGAACAGAACCACGATCATCATCGCGAAGAGCACCGCCGGGGTCCAGTAGAGGCCCACGTAGTAGTTGCTGAAGGACTCGACGAAGCCGACCAGGATCGCGGCGTAGATCGGGCTCGTGAAGCGCGCGATGCCGCCCAGGATCACCACGATCAGCGCCTTCATCAGCGGATCGGTCCCCATCGTCGGCGTCATGAACCTGAGCCCTCCGACGAAGATGCCGGCCAGCCCCGCGATGGCGGCCGAAAGCCCGAAGGCGAGGGCGTAGAGGCGCGGCACGTCGAGGCCCATGAGTTCCGCCGCCTCGCGGTTCTGCGACACCGCGCGCATTGCGCGCCCCGTCCGGGTGCGGCTCAGGAACCACCCCAGCGTGCCGAGCGTCGCGCCCACCACGGCGATCAGCACCAGATCGCTGACCGGCAGGCGGAACACCCCGAGGTCGACCTCGCCCCGGGCCAGCTGCCCGAGCTGCTTCGAGCGCGGCCCCCAGATCAGGTTGATCGCGCTTTCGCAGATGGCCGCGCCGGCCAGCGTTGTGATGACGCAGGCGGTGACGATGTCGGGCCGGCGCTCGAACGGCCGCACCAGCGCCAGATGGAACAGGATGCCGATGACGAAGAGCCCGACGAAGGCGCCGACCACGCCGGCAGCAAGGCCGAGCCCCGCCGCCTCGGCATCGGCGATCTGCCAGCCGATGTAGGCGCCAAGCGCGATGAAGGCGCCATGCGCGAAGTTGAAGATGCCAAGCGTCGTCCACACCGCAGCCAGACCGGCCGCCATCAGCGCATAGATCGCACCCAGCGCCAGGCCGCCCGAGGCGACGGCCACGAAGGTGTCGAAGCTCATCATTCGATCGCTTCCCCGAACAGCATGGACATGAGCGCGTCGTGACCGGGGATCTGGTCCTTCGCCAGGACCCGGGCGATCCGCCCGTGATCGAAGAGGTAGAGCCGCTCGATCAGCGCCGACAGGAAGGCCAGGTCCTGGTCGATCACGATGAGCGGCACGCCCATGTCCTTGATCTGCCTGATGGACTGGCACAGCTCCAGCCGCAGTTTCGGCGACAGGCCCAGCGTCGGCTCGTCGAGGATCAGAAGCTTCGGTTCGGCCAGCAGGCCGGCCGCGATCGACACCATCTGGCGCTCGCCGCCCGACAGGTAGCGGATCTTGTGGTGCCGGCGCTCGGCCAGCCGGGGGAACAGGGCCGCGACGTCGGTCCGTCCGGCGGGCGCGCTGCGTCCCGCGGCGGCGAGCGTGGCGATCGACAGGACCTCGGTCACGGTCATCTCGGGAAACAGCAGGTTGCCCTGCGCCACATGGATCAGCCCGGCCCGAGCGACATCCTTGGGGTCCATCCGGCGCCGGGTCACCGCGTCGTAGTTGAAGTTGCGGAACCGCCGGCTGCCGCGGGCAGCGGCTCGGTTCATCCGACGCCCCTCGAAGATCACGTCGCCCGACCAGGGCTCGAGCACGCCGCTGATCGTCTTCATCAGCGTCGTCTTGCCGTGGCCGTTGGGGCCAAAGAACCCGACCGTCGCGCCATGTTCGATCACCAGGTCCACGCCCTGGAAGATCTGCGTCTGGGCATAGCCGCCCGTCAGGCCACGCAGTTCCAGAAGCGGCGCGGTCATGGCGCCACCCCCAGATAGGCTTCGACCACCTGGGGATCACGCACCACCTGCGCGGGCTCGCCCAGGGCGATCACCCGACCCTGGTCCAGCACCATCAGCCGGTCCGATACGCCGGTCAGCAGTTCCAGCACATGCTCGATCAGCAGGATCGCCAGCCCCATTTCGCGCAGCTGGCGGATCAGCGCCCGCAGGCGGTCGATCTCGTCGGGCGTCAGGCTCGAGGCCGGCTCGTCCAGCAGCAGCACCTTGGGGTCAAGCGCGATGGCGCCCGCGATCATCACGAGCTTGCGCAGGAACACCGGCAGCGCGGCCGCGCGCCAGTTGTGCAGCGTGGCCGGAAAGCCCACGATGTCCAGCGCCTGTTCGGCCAGCAGGACGTTGCGGCGCAGCGAGCCGCCGCGCTTGGTCTGTTCGATCGCGACGATCACGTTGTCGACCGCCGAGAGCGAGGGGAACACCGTCTCGCGCTGGAAGGTCCGCGCAAGCCCAAGTGCGGCCAGCCGGTGGGCGGGCAGGTTCTGGACCTGCCGCCCCTCGAAGACGACGATGCCGGCATCCATGTCGAAGGGAATGCGCGTGATCGCGTTGAAAAGCGTGCTCTTGCCGCTGCCGTTCGGGCCGGCGATGCCCAGGATCTCGCCGGGGGCCATCGCGAAGCTCACGTTGTCGACCGCGCGCAGGGCGCCGAAGGACTTGGTCACGCCCGACACGGCGAGGATCGCGCCGAGCGGCGGGGAAGAGATCGGGGGCATGCGGCGCTCCGGCAGGGTGCCGCCGGCGCCCTGAGGGAGGCGACCGGCGGCGCGGATGCCGCCGGCGCCCTGAGGGAGGCAGCCGGCGGCTGGGCGGCAGTCCTCAGCGGGACATCCAGGGCGGCAGGAGGAACTCGCCGTTGGCGTACTGCGCGGGTTCGATCAGGACCCGCGTGCCGCCCGACTGGATCTGCCAGAACGAGACCGGGATGTGGTCGTTGCTCTGGACCGCGACGTGCGTCTCGGGGTCGAATTCGAGGTTGCCCGCCACCGTCGGACGCGAAATCTGGCCGATGGCATTGCCGATCGCCTCGCGGTCGGTCGGGTCTCCGACCACGGCAAGCGCCTCGAAATAGAGGTTCGCCATCTCGTAGAGGCCGACCCCGTAGACGCCCGACTCCATCCCGTAGCGGGCCTCGTAGGCGCGCATGAGTTCCTGGCCGCGCGGCCAGCCTTCGCTGTCGAGCGGTGCGTTGATCAGGTTGTAGAGCACGCCGGTGGAGTTCTCGCCCGTCAGCTGGACGAATTCCGGCACCGAAGGCGCGTACTGGAGAAAGACGAGGCTGTTGGTCGGCGCCTCGAGGAACTGGTTGAGGAACAGCGCCGAGTTGCCCGGCAGGTAGTCGGTGTTGATCACGAGGTCGGGCTGTGCCTCGCGCACCTTGGCCAGGATCGCGCGCCAGTCGCCGACCTCGCCGAAGGGCACCAGTTCGTCCACGACGATGGACCATCCGCCTTCGGTGAAGGACTGCTTCATGCCCTCCGAGATGGTCTTCGAATAGGCGTTGTCCGACGAGATGATTGCCACCGACTTGTTGTTCAGCGGGATCAGCCCGCGTTCGGCCAGCGACTCGACCGCCGGGCGGACGTCCGTCTCGTAGCCCTTGAACGACGCGGTGTAGGACCAGCAGCACCAGTAATCGTCGATCGCCTGCGTGGTGATCGCGGCGAACGAGGGCGACGGGCCGGCGGCGATGTAGGGCATCCCCGCCTCGGCCATCAGCTCGACCTCGAACATCGTGAGGCTTGCGTAGCCGGTCAGGATGACCTCGACGCCGTCGGTCCCGATCAGACGTTCGGCCGCGCTCGACACGTTGGCGGCCGACTGGTCGCGCACGTCGGCAACGACAAGCTCGAACGTGTGGCCGGCGACGCCGCCCTTCTCGTTCGCTTCCGCGATGGCCCATTCGACGCCGCGGACGAATTCCTCGCCATCGGCAGCCGCCGGCCCCGTCAGCGGTGCCAGAAGTCCGATCTTGACCACATCGGCGACCGCAACCCCCGAAAGGGCGGTCGTCATGGCCAGCGTCGCCAGAGACAGTCTTCGCATCCTAGATCCCCCGTGCTGGTTTCTTCCTTCTGGGGAAAGAACAGCACGGCGGCCCGCGCGGGCGGAACTAGCATATCTGATAGTAATGCGGGCTTTGCCGGCGCGGCGCGCTGCTGTACGCTCCCGCACATCCGGGAGCGCCTGGAGGGAACCATTACGTTCACATCGCAGATTCAGGATAACCCCTTCGCCGCCGCAGAGGATATCGAGTCCGTATGCTCGGTCCTCGACCATGTGGCGGTGCGGAATGGCCTGACCTATTTCTCCTACCTGCAGTTGAGCGGCTCTGGTCAATGCGAACGTCTGGTTGCGAATTACCCGTCCGAGTGGCGGGCGCGCTACGACAGCAAGCTCTACATCCACTATGATCCGGTCGTGGCCGTCGGCAGGCAGTCGCGGCTGCCCTTCTTCTGGAACAACACCGGGTTTCTGGCCCCGTACCGAAAGTCGCAGAAGCGGGTCTTCCACGAGGCAGGCAGCTACGGCATCAATTACGGCTACTCGATCCCCATCGTGGGCCGGAATGGCGAATGCGGCCTGTTTTCCGTCGCGGCGCGGCAGGAAGGGGCGCTGATCGACGCGATGGGGGTGTCGGCCCACGTGGTCTACCTGCTGGCCCTGCAACTGCATGACCACATCCTGTCGCGCTTCGCGGGCTCAAGACCCCAGGCGGCGCAGATGGACCTGACGGCACGCGAGCTTGAATGCCTGCGATGGGCGGCCGAGGGTCTGACCACCGAGCAGATTGCCGACCGGATGTCGCTGGCCTCGGCGACGGTCAACTACCACTTCAACAAGATCGTCCTGAAGTTCGATGCCGCGAACCGGCACCACGCGGCAATCAAGGCGATCCGGCTTGGCCTGATCTGAGCGGCGCCACGCCCTGCGGCCGGGGTCCCGTGCGACGGCGTCGGCAGCCGGGCAAGGGGCAGAGACGGGGCAGGGCGGGCGGATCACTCCCAGTCGAGCACGACCTTCCCCGACGCCCCGCCGCGCATGATCTCGAACCCTTCGGCGAAGCGCCCGGCAGGAAGCCGGTGGGTGATGACCGGCCGGATGTCGAGCCCGTTTTCCAGCATCGCGATCATCTTGTACCAGGTCTCGAAGATCTCGCGGCCGTAGACGCCCTTGATCGTGATCGCCTTGAACACGATGCGCGACCAGTCCACGGGGGACTTGCCGGGCGGGATGCCCAGCATCGCGATGCGCCCGCCCATCACCATGTGCTCCACCATCTGGTCAAGCGCGGCCTGCGCGCCCGACATCTCCATTCCGACGTCGAAACCCTGCGCCATCTTCAGCGCGGGGAAGACCGACCGCAGGTCGGTCGTGGCGACGTTCACCGGCACCACGTCAGCCACCCGCGCGGCAAGGTCGAGCCGCGTCTGGTTCACATCGGTGATGACGACGTGGCGCGCGCCGACATGGCGGGCGACGGCGGCGGCCATGATGCCGATCGGGCCGGCCCCGGTCACCAGCACGTCCTCGCCCACCAGATCGAAGGACAATGCGGTGTGGACGGCATTGCCGAGCGGATCGAGGATCGCGCCGATCTCGTCGTCGATGGCGTCGGGCAGGGGCACGACGTTGAAGGCGGGCAGGCGCAGGAACTGGGCGAAGGCGCCCTGTTCGTTGACCCCGATCCCGCGCGTCGCAGGATCAAGGTGGAAGCGTCCCGCCCGGCTCTGGCGGCTCTCGCGGCCGATCAGGTGCCCCTCGCCCGAGCAGCGCTGCCCCACCGCCAGGCCCGTGACATTGCGGCCAAGCTCCACGATCTCGCCCGCGAACTCGTGGCCGGTGATCAGCGGCACCGGGACGGTGCGCTCTGCCCAGTCGTCCCAGTTCCAGATGTGGATGTCGGTGCCGCAGATGCCGGTCTTGCGGACCCGGATCAGCACGTCGTCGGGGCCGGTCTCCGGCACCGGGGCAGTCACCTGCCAGAGCCCGGGCTCGGGGCGTGACTTCTCAAGCGCGATCATCGTCGTCATGGCAGGACTCCCGTGTCGCGGCCGGCCCGGACGAAGGCGGCCAGCGCCTCGTCAAGGTCGGCGCGGGTCAGTGCGGCATTCATCTGGGTGCGGATGCGGGCCTGCCC
>JALORM010000273.1 GCA_025458985.1 Paracoccaceae bacterium
TCGTCCGGACCGCCGCTGATCGACCAGCCGAACCAGGTGGTGTTCGACCAGATCTGCCCTGTCGAGGGACCCGAGAAGACGCGGTTCCTGCTGCTGGCGCTGTTCTTCCTGCTGCAGATCGAACAGCAGCCCGTGCTTGACCTCGATGCGGCCTCGGCGGCCGCGCCGGTCGGCCTGAGCGCAACCATGGCGCAGTTCGGATCCTTCCAGGACCAGGTCACCGGCCTCAAGGCGGTCGAGGCGATGCGGCTTGACAAGATCGGCGGCCAGTTCGCCGTGCAATCCGCCCAGATGCAGGCCGAGATCTACCGCCGCGCCGAGGCGTCCGAGGCGCTTGTCGAGCAGTCGCGCCTCGTCGCCGTGCGCGAGGTGGCCGAGCCCGCGGGCGGCGGTCTCGTGATCGACGGACGCGTCCTTGACATCAAGGGCATGGCGGTCGCCGGCGCCGAGGTGGAACTGGTCGACGCCCGCGGCCGCAGCCTCGACATCGCCGCGACGGCCGATGCGGCCGGCTACTACGCGCTGAAGCTCAGCGGAGAGCAGAAGGTGCGGCTGGCGAGGATGGAGGGCCTGACGCTGCGCACGGTCGTGCCCGGGGGGGATGAGCCCGTGCGCGTCGATGCAGCCGCGCTCGTGCGCGCCGAGCCCGGCAAGGCGCGCGCCGACATCGTCACCGAGCGGCTGAAGGACTTCCGCTTCGACGCACCGGGCCGCGAGGCGATCTTCGTCCACGGCAGCGTGCTGCGCGACACGGTCATCCGCCCGGAGCCTCCGGTCGAGCCGGACCGCCCCGTCGACCCCGACCGACCGGTAGAGCCCGACCGGCCGGTTGAACCCGACAGGCCCGATCGGGGCGGCGGATCCCGCGACCCGGTCCCGCTGCAGGCCGTGCGCGGCGTCGGACCGGCGCTTGCCGGGCGCCTGCGCGATGCCGGCATCGGGGATGCGGCGGCGCTGGCCGCGGCGTCGCCTGAACGGCTGCGCGACCTGCTCGGCGCCCGCGCCGAGGGCCTGCGCGAGGCGGCGGCCGAGGCACTGCGCGCGGCCGGAGGAGGCTGAGCCAGATGTGGCGGCGCGCCTTCCTGCCCCGGCTGCGCGGCGCCCTTCCGGCGCAGGCCGCCGCGCCGGAAGAGCGCCGTCCCGTCCTGGGACCGCCCCAGGCGCGGGGCGCCGGAGGCGCACGCCCCCTGACGGGCTGCGCCTGCGGGGGCGGCTGTTCCGGCTGCCGCGCGCCAGCCCCGCGGGCCGCGCCCGCGGCAGCAAGCCCGCTCGACCCCGCGCTGCGCGCGACGGCCGAGGCGCGGCTTGGCGTGCCGCTCGGCGACGTGCAGCTGACGACGCGCGGGCCGCTTGCCGACCGCGCCCGCGCCCGCGGCGCCGATGCCGCGGCGGGGGGCAATGTGCTGGCGTTCCCGCATGGCCTTCCCGATCCCCGTGAACCTGCAGGCCGCTTCGCTATCGGCCACGAGCTTGGCCACATCGCGCAGGCCCGCGGCGCGCGCGCGCCGGCCCCCGGCGGCGGCGGTGACGCCGAGGCCCGGGCGGACGCCGCCGGCCGCGCGATGGGCGGCACCCCCTGCGCCACCGGTGCCCCCGGGGGCGCGGCGCATCCCGCGCCCGAGCGGGTCGGCGGCGCGACCGTCAGCTTCGGGATCTTCGACCCTCTCCTTGATTTCGCCGCCAACCCCGAGGAGTTCATCGGGCGGGCGAGCCCCGGTCTCAACATCGCGCAGCTGCGCGTTCTGGCCGCGCTGCCGGGCAACATCCTTCAGCTGATCGGCGCGGTGAACCGGGGCGAGCGGGCGGCCGACATCTGGCTGGGCCAGCTTGTCCTGCTGTTCGTCAACTGGCGCGGCACGCAGCCACTGATCGACCACCTGATCCGCGGCGTGCAGGATGGCGCGCTGCTGGCGGGCGAAATCCTCGGTGCGGTCATCGACGTGGTCGGCGTGAACGAATTCGCCCATGCGCTCTTCGTCACCAGCGGGGCGCTGAGCCGTCTCGACCCGAGCGAGGAGGCGGCGTCGCGCCGGGTACATCCGCCGGGGCTCATCCCCCATGCCAGCGTGCTGGTCGACCGCGGCGGGATCGTCGCGCGGCTTGCCGCGATCCAGGGAACCGGCGCGCCCGTCATCAACCAGATCCTCGGCGGCACCGGCGCGGCTCACCGGTCGGTCACGACGATGCACGTGATCCACACGGGCCTCGGGACGATGTCGCCGGGGCTGGCGGTGCACGAGCTTACCCATGTCGGCCAGTACACGATGGCGGGGGCCGCCTACATGGCGCAGGCGCTGCATGCCCAGCTTGCGGGCGAAGGCTACGACTACAACCGCCGCGACGGCTCGCTTGCCGCCTCGATCGCCGCGGGGCGCGGGTTCCTCGACTTCAACCGCGAGCAGCAGGCGCAGCTTTGCGAGGACTACTACGACGTCCGCGGCGGCGGCACGGCAAGCTATGGCGGGACGCTCGCGGAACTGGAGCACTTCGTGCAGAGCCTCTGGGCCGCGCGCGGCGCGCCCTGGCCGGCGGGAGGGCCCTGATGGCGCGGACGCGGGTCGGTGCGAAGGCGGGCGGCGGTTCCGCGGGGGGCCGGGGCGGTGCCAGGGGCGCGGCCCGAGGCGGGGCGGCTCCGCCGCGGCAGAAGCCGAAGCCCAGGCCGCGCACCGAGGCGGCGGCTGCGCCGCCTGTGCATGGTCCGGCACAGGCCCCCTGCGCCTGCGGCGGCGACTGCCCGTCCTGCCGTGCCCGGCAGGCCGGCGGTCGGCCCACCTCCGCCGCCCCGGCCCGGCGGCCGAAGCGCGCCAGCGACGCCGCCGAGCGCGAGGCCGCCTCCCTCGGCCGGCGCCTGAGCCTGATCGGCGAGCCCGCAGCGACCGCACCGCAAGGACGGACGGCGGGCGACCGCCCGGCCCTGCGCGAGACCGCGGCGCCGCATCCCCGGCTGACCCGGGCGAGGCGCCTGACCCCCGAAGAGCGCCGCGCCGCCGAGGCCGCGCTGGGGCTCGACCTCGGGGCGGTGCTCATCCACACCGGCCCGGT
Organism: Paracoccaceae bacterium; assembly: GCA_025458985.1. Taxonomy (GTDB): domain Bacteria; phylum Pseudomonadota; class Alphaproteobacteria; order Rhodobacterales; family Rhodobacteraceae; genus JALORM01. Next base: position 3,043 of record JALORM010000273.1, read on the forward strand.
CGCCCGCGCGTTGGCCGATCGCGAAGGGGCGGCCGCCTTCACCCATGGCACCCACATCGTGCTTGGCCGCGCGGCCGAGGCCGCAGGGCCGCTGAGCCGGGCGCGGATCGTGGCGCACGAGCTGATCCATGTCGTCCAGCAGGCGGCCCCGCCGCTGCCGGCCGCATCCCTGCCTGCCCCGCCGCGCCACGCGCGGCCCCAAGCGCGGGGCCCCCCGCTCAGGCCCAGGATCAGGGCCCCCCCGCAGGTGCAGTGCCTGTCGCTGGACGACCTCGGCGGATATGCCGATGCGGTCGCAACGACGGTTGTGCGCGCCGGATCGGGGGCGATCGACAGCGCTGTCGAATTCGGCGGCGACGTCGCCGACACGACCATCGGCGCGGTGCGCGAGGCAGTCGACACGCTGGCGCCCGGCCTGTGGGATTTCCTGTCGGGCGGCGCCATCGACGAGATGGCGGGTCTGCTCTGCCAGGGCATCGACCTCGTGCTGGGCCCGGTCTTCGACGGCATTGCCGAGATCGACATCATGTCGACGCTGGAGACGACGTTCTCCGGCCTTGCGCAGGGTGTGCACAATGCCGGCGCCGCCGCCTCGGCTGCCATCAGCAACGCGGTGGGCGCGATGTTCGCGCCGGTCTCGGACGCGCTGAAGGAATGGGGCGATCCGCTGATCGCCTTCATCCAGACGCTGACCTCGACTGTCGGGGGCGCGTTCTCCGGCGCCTGGGACAGCGTGGCCGTGCCCGCGCTGAACTTCCTCGAGACCGCCGGCGGCGCGGTGTGGGAGGCCTTCAC
>JALORM010000009.1 GCA_025458985.1 Paracoccaceae bacterium
ATCCGCGACGTCTTTGCCTTTTCCTTTGAAGAGGCCACAAAGGTCAGCGAAAAGTTCACCTGCAATTCCGAGCTGTTCGCGGCCTTCGAGGAGGTCAAGGCATACCTGGCCGACTGCCCTCTTCCCGACGACCAGCGCGCGCTGCTGATCTACCTGCTGCAGGAAGAGGCGCAGGTGATCTCGTATTCCCAAACGACGCGCTGCAGCGTCATCGCGCTTTAGCCGCGGCGAGGGCGGGCGCCTGCAGGGCGGGCGCCTGCGCGGCACCCGCCACGCCCACGGCTTGACACACCCCCGAAAAAGCGAACAGCCCCGCCAACGGCGGGGCTGTTCCGTTACAGGGTCTGTCATCAGCCGGCGGCCGCCGCACCCGAAGCGCCACGCTGTGCGCTGGCCAGTTTCTTCATCGTATCGGCGTTGTCGTCCATCGCCTGCTGCTCGGTGGTGTTGTTGCGAGCGCGCTGGTTGTTGTGCGTATGCTGGAAGTCGTTGTTCACTTCGTTCTGGGCCATCATCGCGCCGAAGAAGTTCGCTGTGTGTCTGGCCCCTTGATCGGTGAGAGCCATCATTTCTTGCTGGTTCGGCGTGTTCTGCGAAGTGGCATTGAACTTTGCCAGCTGGAATGCGTGCGCGAAGATGCCGGAGTTTCCGGGCTGGCCGTTGCCGAAGTCCCGTGGGGCCGATTGCACTTCCGGTCCGACGTGGAAGGCGTTGGTGGGCGGCTGACTGTTGGACTGGTTGCCGCTGACCCTGCCTGGTCCGCCCACACCGTTGATTCCATCACCCATGTTGTCTCTCCTTTGCTGTGATCGTTGCTGGTTGGTAGTTCCTTGGTCTTGCGTCTTGCCGGCCCCGCCTTCAGTGCAGGTGCGCGGCAACTCTGCCCGCGCGGCGCCAGGATCGGAGCCGCTTGGTATAGCCTACGTCGAGGGGCACGAGGGCCGCGTGTACCACAGAAGCTCCTTGGCGATCCGCGCCGAGGAATAGACCGTATCGGTGATGCAGCCGATCAGAAGACCCTGATCCCCGTCGAGCAGGAGGATCAGGAAGTCGTCGTCGTCCAGGTTCTCGCGCACGAAGGACACGAAGACCTCGGGCTCGTAGGCGACCTCGGCGCCGCAGCGCGCCCGGAAGTCGCTGACCAGCCGCAGGACCGTGTCCATGTCGCCCGGCCTGGCGCGCTTGACGCCTATGACCCCGTAGCCCTGTTCCAGAACGCCAAGCATCAGTTCATGCTCTGCATCAGCTTCTGCAGAAGCGAGAAGCGGCCGAACATCTGCGACAGGACGCGGCTGGAGGATTCGTTCGACAGCGCGCGCTCGGCGTTGGCGAGCATTATCTCGATCTGCCGGCGCGTGAGGCGCTGGTTGATCGCGGCCGTCTCCCTCATGTTCAGCGCCAGGTCGTTCTTGGACTGTGCGCTGATCCCGGCCAGCGCGATCTGCATCGACGTGTCGTTGCCTGCGGCTGCCGGGGAAACGGGTTGAAACTGGATGGGCGAGATCATGTCCGTGATCCTTGCTGGGTGGGGCCGCCCCCGCCTGCCGGGGGCGGCCCGTTTCGCGTATCAGGGCGACGCCGCCTGCGACGACTTCTGCTGACCGTTCTTGTTCAGCGTCATCGAGTCGGCGTTGACGTCCATGGCCTGGGTCTGGGCGATGTTGTCCCGCGACCGCTGGTTGTTCAGCCTCATGACGTCCATCTGCATCCTGTTGTTGACGGCGTTCTCGGCCATCGTCGCGCCGATGAAGGCGGAGGTGTGTCGCGCGCCCTGGAGGCCGAGGGCATCGAGGCCGATCATGTTGCCAGCGTTGCTCATCGTGCCGCCGGCCATACCACGGCCGAAGCCACCGAGGCCTCCGAGAAGGCTTGCGCCGCCCCTGAGAAGTCCACCGAGGAGAGGAAGAGGCATCTTTCAGTTCCTTTCTTGAGGTTTGCCCGCATGCCGGGCGGTTGAGATTGGACGGGTTACCCCCATCCGGTCGAAAGTCGTCACCACTTCAGCACGGCGAGTTCGGTCGCCGCCTGACGGTCGTTGATCGCCGATGTCCGCTTGTCAGCTTCCTCCTGCGAGATGGCACCGCTGTCGGCCTGCGACTTGACCTTGTCGCGCGCGGCGTCGGCCTTGCTGTCGGATTCGCCCAGCTTGTTGAGGTTGGCGTCCATCTTGCCGAGCTTGTCGCCGACCGAACCGAGGATCTGGTCGTCCGAGATCTTGGTGCCGTGGATGTCGTTCGACGAGCCCTTGTCGAGCACCGCCTTCGTGGCGTCGGCCATGGCACGGTCGATGTCGGCCTTCGCCTGGTCGCCGGCTTCGGCCGACAGCTTGCCGTTGCTGACCATGCCGTCGATCTCGCCCTTGACCTCCTTGGCCTGGTCAGCGAGCTGGCTCAGCTTGCCGAGCTGCGAGCCCATGGTATCCACCTGGTTTCCGAAGCTGCCCTCGCCGCTCTTGCCGCCCAGGACGTCGTTGACAGCATCCTGCACCTTGTCGGCGGCAAGGCCCTTGTCGAGCGCCTGCATCAGCTTCTCGCCCTGCTCAGGCGTGAGGATGCCCATGTCGATCAGCTTCTGGATCAGCTTCTTGAGGTCCTCGACCTTGTCGCCGGTGCCCTTGCTGGCGGTGTCGTCGTAGAACTTGTTGGCGTCGTCGATCGACTTGTCACCCGCATTGCCGGCGTTCTGGTTGCTCGCGTTCTGCGTGCCGTCCTTGCGGTCGTTGACGAGCGACTTGAGCAGGTTGATCAGCTCGTCGATCTTGCTGCCAAGGGCCTGAAGTTCCTGCGACCCGCCGAAACGCGGCCGGCCCTGAAGCTTGTCGACGACACGGTCGGCGATCTGGTCCACGAGGTTCAGCGGACCCTGGAGCATGTTCGCCCCGAGCGCGGCCCCCGTGCCGAGCAGCCCGCCCAGCGGGTTCATCGCGTTCAGCGGGTTCATCCCGCCGATCATGCCCGGCAGCCCGCCCAGCGCACCCAGCGGGTTCATCCCGCCGATCATGCCCGGCAGACCGCCCATCGCGCCCAGCGGGTTCATCCCGCCGATCATGCCCGGCAGCCCCCCCATCGCACCCAGCGGGTTCATCCCGCCGATCATGCCCGGCAGACCGTCGAGGGCGGCCAGCGGATTGATCGGCGGCGGCAGCTGCCAGTCCGGGAAGCCCGGAAGCCCGCTCGCCAAGCCCAACCCTTGGTGGTGCAGATCACGCATGAACCTCTCATTCTCCTCCTGCAGGCGCAGCTCTTCGGGGCTCATCTGCGGCGGCCCGCCAAGCCCTAAGGCTCCCATTATCGGCTGCGCCACCGGCTTGATGACATTGTCGACCACCGGCTTCACGACATTGTCGACAACCGGCTTCACGACATTGTCGACAACCGGCTTCACGACATTGTCGACAACCGGCTTCACGACGTGTTTCACGAATGGCTTCGCCAAGCTTTTGAACGCCTTGCCGATTTTATCAAACGGCATTTCAACCTCCTTCGTTTCCTAAACCCATCAGGACGGCCGTGCACTGAAGTCCACCACCTGATCCTGGATGCAGGCTGCCGAGAAGCGAGGTAATGGCGAAATAAGAGTTTGATATACGCGGCGGAACGCCGGACTCATCGCCATTGGGCAAGCCGAATGCCGCGAGGTCATCCCGCAATCGGCCAGATGCTCTCGAAGGTTTGCAGGTGCCATTGCTATAGTTCCGGACGAAATGGCCCGCAGGCGGCGCCCATCGCCAGATGGACCGGGAACGGAATTCGCAGCGTGCAAGGGGTGCCCCGGCGACCTGGCAGCCGATTGCGCGGAACGCGGCAGGTGCAAGCCCGGCCGAGCCCGGCACATCAGCTGCTCTGCCGCACCTGCTCGCCGGTCTTCTTGAGGACCGTCAGGATGTCGGCGAAGATCTCGTCCATCTGCTTGCGGACGTCGTTCGCCTCGGACCGCTTGGCCTGCTCCTGCATCATCACGCGCATGAAGGCCGCGTCCCTGGCGCTTTCACCCTTGGCGACCGAAAGAAACTGCAGAAGCTGCGCAGCCGTTGGATCGCGGGTGGCGTCGCCGGAAATCGGTGTCACGTCCATTTCAGTTCTCCCCATCGAAGGACATTTCTGACCCGACCAGATTGCCCCCGAGTCGTCGCATGGCTTCATCAATCTTCGTTATCGCCACGGCGCCGGCAGCCGTAGCCGAATGCGCTCCATCGCATGGGGATGGCCGGCTTCAACTGCCGCGGGGCAGGGAATGAGGCTCGCCGCGCTCTGCGGCTTCAGAAGCTTTCGGGATGCATGCCGCCCGGGTGATTCAGGCGGGGGATTCATTCATGTTCCAGCAGGCGATGAACGCCACATTTAATTTACTAATGCGCCTTCCGGACGGCCGGCAGCGCCGCTAGTGTGGGCGGCAGATCGCCAGCTACAATTGAACGAGGTGGAACAGCCATTATGAAACGCGCAGCAGACGTCCTCTACCTTCTGTCCACATTCAGTCTGAGGACGCGTCTGATCGAGAAGGCCGCCATCTACGCAAGTGCGGGCTACCGGCTCTTCCCCGAGGACACCCGCCTGATCGAGATGCACGCCTACGCGCTGCTGCTACAGCGGAAGTTCGAAGAGGCCGAAGAGGTGCTGGCGAACACGACGGCATCGACCCCGAACCTGGAGTTCCTGCGCAGCCGGGCCGCAATCCTTCTCGGGCTCGACCCCGAGGAGCAGCGCCTGCGACTGCGCCGCTATCTCGGCACGGCCTGACCGGGCCGCGCCGCGCGCGCGGGTGCACGGACGGTAATCGAGTTCCATAATGACGCTGATCCGGCCGCGCCGCGCGCACGCGGGTGCACGGCCGCGGCCGACGCGCGCACCGCCGCGGGTCAGGACCCTGCGGGCACCAGCCGCGCGTCCGACGGCTCGAAGCCCACATGCAGCGTCTCGCCCGCCATGTACGGCAGCGGCTGAGGCGGGGTGATCACGAAGAGCGGGCCGACGGGCGTCTTCAGCGTGTACTGCACGGAATTGCCGAGCCACGCCGCGTACGACGCCTCGGCGGGAATCGTGCCGGGTCCGGCCTCGCGGGACAGGCGCAGATGATGCGGGCGAAGCACGAGCTGGGCCGGGCCGGGCGCGTGCCAGGCCAGCGGAAGGGAAACCGTCCTGTCCATCAGCCGCACCTCGGCCGTCTCGCCGGCCTTGGTCACCTCGACCGGAACAAGGTTCGCGTCGCCGATGAAGTCGGCGATGAAGGCCGAGGCCGGACGGTCGTAGAGATCGCGCGGCGTGCCGGCCTGGGCGATCTCGGCGTTCTTCATCACGATGATCCGGTCGGAGACGGCCATCGCCTCTTCCTGGTCGTGGGTGACGTACACCGCCGTCAGGCCGAGGCGCTGCTGGATCTGCCGGATTTCCTCGCGGACATGGCGGCGCAGCTTCGCGTCAAGGTTCGACAGCGGCTCGTCCAGAAGCAGCACCTCGGGCTCGAGGACGATCGCGCGCGCCACGGCGACCCGCTGCTGCTGGCCCCCGGAAAGCTCGGAGGGAAGCCGCGCGCCGAAGCCCTTCAACCCCACCAGGTCCAGACCGGCTTCCGCGCGGTCGCGCACCTCGGCCTTCGGCGCCCCCTTGACGGACAGACCGTATCCCACGTTCTCCAGCACGGTCATGTGCGGGAAAAGCGCGTAGGACTGGAACACCATCGACACCCGCCGATAGGTCGCCGACAGGTGCGTGACGTCCTGCCCGCCGATCAGGATCTTGCCCTCGCTCGCGCTTTCAAGCCCGGCGATCAGACGCAGGGTGGTGGTCTTGCCGCAGCCGGATGGGCCTAGCAGGGTCACCAGGGTGCCCGGCGCGATGTCGAGCGAGAGCGGCTTCAGGGCCACGACGGACCCGAAGCGCTTGGTGACGTTCTCGAACCTGACGGACCCTTTCATGGTGTTCCCCGCTTCAATGGGCTTCGACACGATCGCTGCGGCGCAGGCGCCGGCGACCGATGAGGAGTTGGAGGCCTATGATCGCAACAAGCATCGTGACGATCAGGACAGAGGCATAGGCGATGGCGATGCCGAATTCGCCGTTCTCCACGCGGCCCACGATGAAGCTTGTGGCCATGTTGTAGCGTGCGGAGACGAGGAAGATGACGGCCGACACCGACGTGATGGCGCGCACGAACGAATAGGTGAGCGCTGCCAGGATCGCAGGACCCAGCAGCGGCAGGATGACCCGGCGCAGCGTGGTGGCCGAGTTCGCCCCAAGCATGATCGAGGCCTCGTCCAGCGACTTGTCCAGCTGGCTCATCGCCGCGATGCCGCCGCGTACCCCGACCGGCATGTTCCGGAAGACGAAGACGATGATCAGGATCAGGCCCGTGCCGGTCAGTTCGATCGGCGGAAAGTTGAAGGCCATCACGTAGGCCACCCCGATCACGGTTCCCGGAATGGCGAAGCTGAGCATGGTCGAGAACTCGAAGGCGTTCTTGCCGGCGAAGTTCTGCCGCACGAGCAGGTAGGCGGTTGCAAGGCCGACCGCGGCGGTCAGCGGCGCGGCGATGGCCGAGATGGTGAGCGTGGTGAAGTAGCTGTCCCATGCGGCGCCGGTGAAGTGCACCCCGTTGCGGAAGACAACGGCGAAGGCACGGACGTAGTGCTCGACCGTCAGGGTATGGTCATAGCCCCAGAGCTTGACGAAGCTGCCGCCGATGATGAGCGCATAGAGGATGAGCGTGAAGGCCGCCCAGGGCAGCGCCACGGCATAGCAGGTCCAGCGCAGGCCGTCGTTCAGCGCCGCATGGCGGCCGCTGTCGGCCTTGCCGGTTACCGTCGCGTAGTTCTTCTTGCCGAGCCATGTGCGCTGCGCGAGGAACGCGCCGAGCGTCAGCGACAAGAGGATCAGCGACAGGATGGCTGCCTTTGCCGGGTCGGCGACGGTGCCGACGATGGCGAAGTAGATCTCGGTCGACAGGACGTTGAAGTTGCCGCCCAGGACCAGGGGGTTGCCGAAGTCGGCGAGGCTCTCGATGAACCCCAGCAGGAAGGCGTTCGCCAGACCCGGCCGCATCAGCGGCAGCGACACGCGGCGGAAGGTCTGCCAGCGGTTGGCATCCAGCGTCTGGCTGGCTTCCTCCATGCTGGGCGAAACGCCTTCGACGACACCGATCAGGACGAGGAAGGCGATCGGCGTGAACGACAGCATCTGCGCGATCCAGACGCCCCAGAATCCGTAGAGCCAGCGCGTCTTCTCCCACCCGAACATGTCGGCGAAGAATTCGGTGATCGTTCCCGACCGCCCGAAAAGCAGGATCAGGGCAAGGCCGATCACGAAGGGCGGCGTGATGATCGGAAGGATCGTCAGCACCCGCAGCAGGCGCTTCGCGGGAAAGGCGGTGCGGGTGAAGATCAGCGCGAAGGCCAGACCAAGCAGGGTGGTGCCCGTTGCGGTCGCAAGCCCCAGCAGAAGCGAGTTGAGCGCGGCGCCGCAGTAGCCCGACCCGGTCAGGCAGGCCGCCGACCAGACGGAGGGCGACAGGAACCGCGGCAGGAATTCGGTCACGCCCATCCCCGCGCCGTCGCGGAGTTCAAAGGCGCGGATCAGGATGAAGCTCATCGGATAGAAGACGAAGATGCCGACCAGGGCGACGATGGCGCCGACCAGCCCGGTGATGAACGCATCCCCCCGTCCGCGGCCCAGCCCCGAGATTCCTGTTGTCAGCAGGAACAGCAGCCCGGCTGCCGTGACGAAGGCCCCGGCGCCCATCCCCGGCTGAACCGCGCCGTCAAGCGCATCGAGGCGCGCACGATTGCCGAGGATCAGGAGCCCCTGCCCCGCCATCAGCGCGAGGCCGGCCGCACCGGCCACGACCAGCCCGCGGGCAAGGGCAAGCTGGCTTTTCGCCAGGACAATGGCGATCAGGGCAAGCGCAAAGCCGGCAAGCGGCAGCGCAAGCCAGGGGCGGGCATCGACCGCCCAGAGGGCGGCGGGCCGCGATACTGTCGTGATTTCCGTGACCCAGCCGAAGGACCAGAAGCCCCCCGCGACCATGTACCAGGGCAGCAGGGCATAGCCCGCCAGCCCGACCAGAAGCCAAAGCCCAGCCGTGCGTCGCATTGCATTCATCCCGGAAAGAAAGAGCGGCCCGCACCGGGGAGGTGGCACGGGCCGCTGTCGGGCAGTCACTCTTCGAAGTTGCCGCCCTTGGCCTTCACTTCGGCTTCCCAGCGTTCCAGCAGACGCTCGCGCGTCTCGGATGCGCCGTAGGTCGCGAAGTCGTAGTCGATCAGCTTGACCGCGGCCATGTCGGGGGCCTCGGGGTCGGTCGCCGCACCCGGGTTCGAGGGGATGTTGAACACGCCCACCTCAAGCCCGCGCGACTGCGCTTCGGCCGAGATCACGTATTCGACCCAGGCCTTCGCGGCCTCCATATTCGGCGTGCCGTTGATCACGCTCACCGCGCCGACCTCGTAGCCGGTGCCTTCGCAGGGCGAGACGATCTCGACCGGGAAGCCCTGCTTCTTGAGGTTGACCATGTCGTGCATGAAGCCCACCGCAACCGTGGTCTCGCCCCGCGCGGCCATCTTGCCAGGGGCAGACCCGGACTTGGTGTGCTGGTTCACGTTGGCGCTGATCTCGCCCAGAAGCTGGAACGCCTCGTCCTCGCCGAACAGCTGTACCAGCGTGGCAAGCTGCGTATAGGCGGTGCCCGACGACTGCGGGTTCGACACCGTCACCTCGCCGCGGTACTCGGGCTTGGCAAGATCGCGCCAGCAGGTCGGCGCGGGAAGGCCTTTCTCGGCCAGGACCTCGGTGTTGTACATCATGCCGAGAAGGCCGACATGAACGCCAACCGCGCGGCCCTCGGACATCTCGGCCATGTTGCGCGCCCAGCCGAGAAGCCCCGACGTATCGACGCCCGAGGCGACCGTCAGACCTTCGTTGGCGGCGATCAGGTGGGGGTCGCCCGTGCCGCCCCACCAGACGTCGATCTTCGGGTTGCCGGCTTCGGCGCGGATCTGCGCCAGGACCTCGCCGGTCGACTTGCGCACCATCGCCACGTCGATTCCGGTGTCGATCTTGAAGTTCTGCGCCATCAGATCGCACCAGGCCTGCTCGTTCGAGCACACCACGTTCAGGCTCTGCGCCGACGCCGCACCGGCAGCGAGCGAGGCCGCCAGCGCAAGCGCGCTGACCGTCAGGTATTTCATCTCTGTCCTCCCTTGCCGACCGCCAATCTCCGGCGGCCCTCGGCGATTACTGGCACAAGGCCGCGCCGCCCCGCGAGGCCGGGCACGTTAACCACCTGTCCACGGATGGGCCATTTGATGAACTGTGTTACAAAATCCCAATCCCGCGATAACCGCTGAAACCTGATACCGTTTGCGGCGCCGGGCGGTTGCGCCATGATGCCGGCGGGAGGATGCAGGCGATGGAAGACGCTTCCACCAAGGCGCACGGCTTGCCGTCCGGCGAAGGCCCCGTCGTCGCGATCATCGACGACGATGCCGACCTCCGCATGACCGTTGCGGCGCTTCTGGCCGAAAACGGCTTCGTTCCTCTGCCGCTTCCCGATGGCTCTTCGTTCCTCGCCCTCGGCCAGCGGCCGCGCGTCGACCTGGCCCTGATCGACCTCAGGCTCAGGGGCGAGAACGGCCTGGCGCTGGCGATCCGCATCCGCGAGACGCTGGGTCTTCCGGTGGTGATGCTGACCGGACGCGGCGACGAGATGGACAAGATCATCGGGCTCGAGACCGGGGCCGACGACTACATGATGAAGCCCTTCAACCCGCGCGAGCTGATCGCGCGGCTGCGCGCGGTGCTGCGGCGCTCGGGCCATCCCGCGATGCTGCCGCCCGACCGCAGTTCAAGCACGATCCGTGCCTTCGGCCGGCTGCGGCTGGACCAGACCCGGCGCGAGCTTCTCGGCCCCGACGGATCCGAGATTCCGCTGACCAACGCCGAGTATCGGCTTCTGGACTACTTCCTGCGCAATCCCGACCGCGTCATCCCCCGGACCGAACTGCTGGCCGAACTGGGCAACGACCTGTCGCAGTACATGGACCGCACCATCGACGTGCTGATCCTGCGGCTGCGTCGCAAGGTGGAAGCCGTTCCGTCCAAGCCCGTGCATCTGCAGACGCGCCGCGGACAGGGCTATATCTTCGTGACGAGCGCCCTGCCATGACCCGTCTGTCGGTGCGGGCGCGGCTGAACCTCGCGCTCGCGCTGCTCGCGCTTGCCGTCCTCACGGTCGGCGCGATTGCCTGGGGTGCGCTGACCCGCGGGGCAGACCGGCTCGAGCTTCTGCACAGCGAAACGCTGAGCGGCGTCGAACAGGCACTGACCCTGTCGCGCCAGGCAGCCGACCTTGCGACGCTTGCCCCCTACCTCCTGACGCTCGACAGCCCGTTCCGCATCGACAACCAGGGGCGTGCCGCGACCGCGCTTGTCGACGACATCGCCGCCGGTCTGCCTCCCGACGCGCCGCTGCAGGCGCAACTCGCCGACACGCGCCGGGCGATCGCCGATGTCGTCCGCGAAACCATGCTGCGCGCCCGGCTGCGCGATCAGGTCCTGCGCCTGAACGGCGAGCTTGCCGCCATCGAGCGCCGGGCCGCTGCCCTGTCGGCACGGCCCGCCGCCGCGCTGGCCGAACGCCAGGACTGGCTGGCGACACAGCGCATCGCCGCCGCCCTGCTTGCGGCCGGCCGGGCCGAGAACCTGATCGGCGTGGGCGAGTTCCAGCGGGAGTACACCCTCCTTTCGGCCCGCCTGGCGGAATCGCGGCCAGACCACGGGACGGCCGAACTCGCCCGGCTTTCCGCGATCGCCGAGGGCGCGCGGGGGCTCTTCGAGCTGCGCCGGCAGGACCTGGCACGACAGATCGGCGCCGAATCCGCGCTGGTGCGAATCCGCCTCGGCGCCGCCGCGGTCACGGCCTATTCCGCAACGCGGGTGGCCGAGGCGCAGGCGACCATCGCGACCGAACGCGCCAGCACGACGACCGCGATCGCCTGGGCCAAGTCGACCATCCTGCTGGTCGGTCTGGGCAGCGCGGCCCTTGCCCTCGCGGCGGCCGTCTACGTGTCCGGCCACGTCACCGCCAACCTGCGCGCGATCTCGGACGCCATGATGCGGCTTGCCTCGGGCGACCGGTCCAGCCGCCTGCCCCGCGGCGAGGGGCGCGGCGACGAGATCGGCAAGCTGTTCCACGCCTTCCGGATCTTTCGGGCCAATGCCCTTCGGCTTGACCGGTCGCACCGGCAGACCGCGCAGCGCACGGCGCTTTACGAGAACATGATGGCGGGCATCAGCGACGGGGTCGCGATCCTGTCCGACCACGGCCAGATCGTGACCGGCAATGACCGGCTTGCCCAGGTTCTCCGGATCGATCCGGCGCAGCTCAAGGGACGGCCGCTGTTCGCCGAGGTTGTTGCGGCCGCCGGCTGGAGCCGGGCGGACCTGCACGGCGACGTCGCGAACCTGTCGCTGCCCGACGGGGCCCAGGCCGAGCTGCGGCGCAGCCGCCTGCCCAGCGGCGGCGAGGTCGTCCTGATCTCGGACGCGACCGAGCGTCGCCAGGTCGAGGAACGGCTCAGCCAGATCCAGCGGATCGAGGCGCTGGGCAAGGTGTCGGGCGAGGTCGCGCACGACTTCGGCAACATCCTGTCGACCGTTTCGGGCAGCCTGCACCTGATGGAGAACGCCCCCGCCGAGAGGCAGGCGGTGCTGCGCCAGACGATCGCCTCGGCGGTCGACATCGGCATGTCGCTGACCGGTCGCCTTTTGTCCTTCGCCCGACGGCAGCACCTGGAACCCGAGGTGATCGACCTTCCCGCGCTGGTCGAAGGCATGGCCGACCTGGTCGGCTTCGCGCTCCGCGACGAGGTCGAGCTCGAGATCCGCGCCGCGCCCGGACCGCTGCCGATCCGGGTGGACCCCGGGCAGCTCGAAAGCGCCATCCTGAACCTGTGCCTGAATGCCGGGCAGGCGATCGAGGGCCCGGGGCGGGTCGTGCTGTCGGTCAGGCGCGATGGCAGCCAGGCGGTGATCGAGGTCGCCGACACCGGCATCGGCATGTCCCCCGAGGTCCTGGCGCATGCGATGGAGCCCTTCTTCACCGCGCGACCGGACGGAACCGGGACCGGCCTCGGGCTGGCCATGGTCTACGGCTTCATCCGTCAGTCGGGCGGTGACGTCGACATCGCGTCGACCCCCGGCGAGGGTACGACCGTCCGGCTCAGCCTGCCGCTGCACGCTGCGCCGCAGCCGAAGCTCCCCCGTCTCGGGGCAGTGCTGCTGGTCGAGGACGACGCCGCCGAGCGGACGGTTGCCACGGCGCTGATGTCCGCTGCCGCCACGAGCCTGGACGTCGCCGGCGACGCGACCGAGGCGATGGCGCGGATCCACCGGCCCATCGACCTCATCGCAACCGACCTGTCGCTGCACGGGCAGGTCGAAGGCTGGCGCCTTGCCGAAGCCGCGCTGACGCGCTGGCCGCAGGCCCGTGCCCTCATCGTATCCGGACACCTGCCCGAGACCGATCCCCTTTCGTCCCGCTTTCCGGGACGCACCGCGACCCTGGCCAAGCCGCTCACGGCCGACGCGCTGGCCGCGGCCCTGTCCAGAATGAACCACTTCCAGGAGCAATGATGACCGCCCTGCCAGACCGCCTTCCCAAGGCGATTCTCTTCGACTGCGACGGAACCCTTCTGCTGACCGCCGACCTGCATTATTCGGCCATCTCGGGCGCGGCCGCGCGCCAGGGCGTGGTGATGCCCCGCGACTGGTACATGGCGCTCACCGGGTTGGACCGGACCGATCTCTACCGTCGATTTGCCGCCGACTTCGGCGTCGCCCCCGACATGGACAGGCTGGTCACCGAGAGCATCGCGCTCACCGTCGAGGCGGCCGGGCAGGCGCGGCTCAACCCGCCGGTTGCGGCCCTGGCGGGGCGCATGGCAGGCCGGCTGCCCATCGCCGTCGTGACGAACAGCGAACGAGCGATCGTGACGGCCGTCCTGACCGCGACGGGGCTCATCTCGCTTTTTGACGCGGTGGTGCCGCGCGAGGACGCACGCGCGCCGAAGCCTGCGCCGGACCTCTTCCTCGTGGCGGCGCGGCGGCTTGGCATCGCCGCCGAGGATTGCCTGGTGCTGGAAGACAGCGCCCAGGGTCTCGAGGCCGCACGCCGCGCGGGCATGCGCTGCGTCGATGTCCGCGACGCGGACTCGCTCGACCGCGTCGCGCGGCTGGACCTCGCGGCCTGAGGCGACTCCATAAGGAATTTCCATAACTTCATGCCGCCGCCGCCCGGTACATCGGTACCAACACTTGACAGAATGCGGGGGCAGGCAAATGGAAGGCAACAACGTCGAGGCAAGCGCCTGTGCTCCTGCCGACCGCACGTGCGCGCGTGTCGGCGCCACGGGGCGCGACGTCGCTTCGGACAGGCGGGGCAGCATCGTCCGCGCGTACCTCCAACGCCTCCGGCCGGGGGACGCGGACGGCGGCAAGAGCCGCGCGCCCGTCACCTCCATGCCGATCGCAGACGCCGCGGGCGGGATGCGCCCCTTCCTGCTCGAGGGGGTCTGCCCCTGATCGCCTTTCCTGCTGTCGCCGAAAGGCGATGGCAGTCCCATTCCGACCTGCCAGGCCGCGCCGTCTCCCCCGGCCCGCGCCATCCTCCAGGCGGTCGGCAATGTCGCGCTCCCTCTCCGGCGCGACCTGACCGTCAGGGTTCAATATGGACCCTGACGGTCAAATTGTTTCCAATTTCGATTGAATGCCGCGGATCGCCTAATCTGGTGGGGATGAACGGAAAGTCGGCGGGCAATCGCGCAAGATACCGCATCCGGTGAAAGGCAAAGGGCTGCACTGGCGTTTGCGGGCTGCCTGGGCCCCAGCCGGACGCGACCCGGACCTGCCTACCCGCCAGCGCGATTCGTTGCGCTTCGGCAACGAGTTAGGCGCTTCGCCGACGGGCGAAGGTGCACGAGTTGCACAAAAAATCAAGCGCCACGCGAGACAGCACGCCCAGGTTGCGGCGTCTCCGCCCGCACCACCTGTGGACAAACGCATTGGCTGCGCAGAAGTCTGCCGATCCCGTATCGCCCGCCAACCGTCGCGCTTGACCGATTCCGGCGTCGCTACATTGTGGCAAGAATAAGGCACAGCCGAATGATGCCTGGATTAGGGAACAGTGGGATGGAGAATGCAGTGGTACACCCGAGGAATTGGTCCGCGCACCCAGGACGCGCGGCACGCCCCTATGGCACCCCCTCGAGACCCCGTGGGCGGAAATCCGTCCGCGACCGGCCGCCCGGGCCGGGACTTATGAATATCTAATGACGCGATACGGAGCTTGGATTGTAGTCAGGACAGAACCCAGAGGTGAGCACATGACGTCAGCAATGTCTGTGGAAGGAAACTGTGACAGCCGGAATGCAGCCGGCACTTCGGAACACAAGAACACCGCCGCCGCCCATGGCGCCCCGTCGGCAGACCGGTCGGACTGGGGCATCGCGGACGTGGCGCGCGCCTGGTCGACCGCGGGGTCGACAAGCCGCGCCCTGCAATGCGAGCTCCTCGTGGAGCTGGAAGCGGTCGGGGTCACCCGAAACGCCGCGCGCGACGCGGCGGGGGGCATGTCGGCCCTGCTGGGGCTGCTCTGCCTCAGGGGAACGACGCCCCGGCC
>JALORM010000010.1 GCA_025458985.1 Paracoccaceae bacterium
GCGGCGGCCCCGCCGGGCGGCCGGCCTGTGCCGGCCCGCCCGGCGCCCGCCTGTGCCGCCCGTCCGCGGGCGACGGCCAGGCCCATGCCGCGCGAGATCTGGCTGGGCACGTAGACGGTTTCGCCGCTGGCAGTCGTCCTGGGCACGAGATCGATGGTCGTCGCGGTCCGGTCCGAAGCGGGCGCCTGTCGAGGCGTGCCGGGCGTGGCCTGCCGGGGCGACAGGACCCAGCCCCGGCCCTGGCGGACAAACAGCGGAACCTGAAGCGCGCCGGCATAGCCGATGACCGAATTGGGGAAGGTGAGCGTCCAGAAGCCCCGCCGGTCCCGGGCCTGCGCCTCGCGAAAGCCCTCGCGGAAGGCCGGGCTCGCATCCTCAGGAATGACCTTGTGCGAGTCCTTGAACGTCGGGGCGCCCAGCGAATAGTCGCCCCTCTCGGAAAGCAGGGCATTGGCCTGCCCCAGGGCAAGGTAGTAGGCCGCCCCGTCCTCCTTCGTCTCGCGGCCGAGCGGCAGCAGGTAGTTGCCCCCGCCGCTGGCCAAAAGCTCGTGCGTGCGGCGGGTGCTGACATGGTGATCCTGGACCCGGAACGCCGTTCCCGCGCCGTCGGCCGCGATCAGCTGCGCCGCCTCGGCCTGCGCCGCCTCGGTCGTCCGCGCGGAAAGCGCCACGCGGCCACCCTGGGGGTCGAGCAGGAAGAACCCCCCGGCCTCGTCGCGGAAGATCGGCACGTCGATCCTGATTTCGGTGACGCCGTGATCCTCCTCGGCGTAGGTCACCGTCGCGGTGGCGGCCAGATCGGGGCGCGCGCGGTCTGCCTCGCGCCGGCTTTCGAGGTCGCTCGCCGCGGCGCCCGACACGGCCGGGCGGCCTTCGGGGTGATCCTGCGGGTCGATCGGGCGGGCGGAGGCGGAGGCGATTGCGTCGACGGTCACGGCCATCTCCCTTGCTGCTGGTCCGCAGCGATGGTCCGCCTGCCGCCTTGCGCCAGCCTTACGGCGGGGCCGTGCGGGGCCTCAGTCGCGCACCCGGTCCTGCAGCTGGCTCAGCGACCGGGTGACGACCACGCGGCGCTGCAGGACGACCCTGTCCTCGAGGTCGAGGATGTAGAGCGTGGTCGCCCCGACGCTCTTGCCGAACAGGAAGAACGACCGGTCCGACACCGGCTGGACGTTGGCGACCGCGGGATCGGCGATCAGCACCGTCCCCATATCGGCAGGCGAGTCGAGAAACACGCCTTCGGACGCCGTCACCCGCAGCGCGCCGACCTCGGCGCCCGCCGGGCCGGCAGCGGCAAGGGCAAGGAAACAGGCGCTCAGCGCGGCGGCCCGGCGGCAGCGGGTGGTCATGGCGGGGCGTCTCCTCTGGTGGGGGGCTTCAGGCGCCGCGAGTCGGCCGGGGCGCGCAGGGTCGGCTTCAGCGCCAGCGTGCTGCAGGGCACCGCGGTATAGTCGTCGCAGAGTTCCTGGAACGAGATCACCTCGATCTCGATCGAGTTGCGGGTCAGGAAGGTCTTGAGGTGCCGGCGCACGTCGAACGAGGTGATGATCGCCGGCCGGATGCCGCGCGGCGCCAGCGTGCGGACCTGCCCCTGCACCGCCTTCAGCAGGTCCTGCGTCTGGTCCTCGCCCAGCACGAGGTAGCTGCCGATGTTGGTGTCGCGCAGGCTGGCACGCAGGATCTCTTCGGTGTCGCGTTCGACCACGATGGCGGTGATCTGGCGGTCGTCGTGCGACAGCGCCTCGCAGACCTGGCGCTTGAGCGCGATGCGGCAGTATTCGGTCAGGGCCAGCGGATTGCTTTCGGTCGGGGCCCATTCGACCAGCGCCTCGAGGATCCGGCGCCAGTGGCGCAACGAGACCCGTTCCTCCAGCAATCGGCGGAACACCTCGGCGATGCGCTGGATCGGCATCGCGCGGGTCAGTTCGGCGACCAGGACCGGCGCCTGCGCCTCGGCCTGGGTCAGAAGCTCGCGCGTTTCCTGAAGGCCGACGAGGGCGGCGGCGTTCTTGATCAGGCCCTCGGTCGCATCGGCAAAGACCATGTCCGCGCGGTCGCGCCAGGCGATCCCGGCCGCCTCCAGCGCGGGCAGGTGTTCGACCGGAACCTCGAGGCGGTGGGTCCAGGTCGCCGTTGTCTGGCGGCGGAAGGGGATGTCGTGCACCCGCAGCACCTCGGGGATGTCGGGAAGCGTCACGATGTCGGCGGGCGCGCGCGACCACATCACCGGTTCGTCCTCGACAAGCAGCCGGAACCCCGGGTCGGCGATGGCGTCTCGGACGGCGACCGCGATGCGGAACGGGGGAAGCCCGGTCGCCGCCGCCACCTCGGCGGCCATCGCCTCGATCCGGCGGCCGAGCTCGTCGGCCGCGAAGCCCGCAGCCATCGCGGGCGGCATCTCGATTACGGCTTGCGGCGCGGGGGCGTCCGCACCCCGTGCCGCGGCGCTGCCACCGATACCCTCCGCTTCGCTTGCGGCCGGGGCCGTCTCGCCGGACACCAGGCGGGCCAGCCTCTGTCCGGCGAACCCCGCAACCAGAAACAGCGTGCCGAGCCCGGCAAGGATCGCGGTCGGAAACCCGGGCAGCAGGCCCATGAAGACGAGCGCCGCCCCGGTCAGCCGCAGCGAGCGGCGGTCCGAGGCGATCTGGCTGAAGATGTCGGCGCCGAGGTTGCGCTGTTCCTCGCCCTTCACCCGCGTGACGATGACCGCGGCGGTGACCGAGATCAGAAGCGCCGGGATCTGCGAGATCAGCGCATCGCCGACCGTCAGCAGCGAATACTTGTGCGCGGCCTCCGCGAAGGGCATCCCGAACTGGACGATGCCGATGACAAGGCCGCCGATAAGGTTGACGAAGATGATGATGATGCCGGCGACGGCATCGCCCTTGACGAACTTCATCGCCCCGTCCATCGCGCCGTAGAACTGGCTTTCCCGCTCCAGAAGCTTGCGGCGGCGGCCGGCCTCGACGTTGTCGATGTCGCCGTTGCGCAGTTCGGCGTCGATCGACATCTGCTTGCCCGGCAGGGCGTCGAGCGTGAACCGCGCGCCCACCTCTGCGATCCGCTCGGCCCCCTTGGCGATCACGATGAACTGGACGACGGTGACGATGAAGAACACCACGAGGCCCACCACCACGTTCCCCGCCACCACGATCGCGCCGAAGGTCTCGACGATGTCGCCCGCGTCGCCGTTGGCAAGGATCAGCCGCGTCGTGGTCACCGACAGGCTCAGCCGGAAGATGGTCGAGATCAGGATGATCCCCGGCAGCGACGACAGCGACAAGGGCGTCGGCAGGTAGATGCCGGTCATCAGGAGCAGCACCGCGATCCCGAAGTTCAGCGCGATCAGCCCGTCGACGACCACCGTCGGCATCGGCAGGATCATCAGCAGCACGACGACGAAGAGCAGAAGCCCGATTGCAACGTCCCGGCTCTGGGGCAGCTTGCGCAGCAGTTCTCTCATCGGGCGTGGTCCATCAGGTCGATGCCGTTGATGCGGCAGTGGGCAACGTATTCGGCCCAGGCGGCGCGGGCGGCCTCGGCCTGACCGAGGCCGATCAGCGCCCGCGCCTGAAGGGCGAATGCCTCGGCCAGGTCCTCGGCCGAGAACGCGTCGTCGACCAGCCGTTCGACCAGCTCGAGCGCCATGCGGAAGTTGCCCACGGCGACATGGGCGCGCAGGCGCAGCCGGTTCAGGGCCGCATCGGTCGTGCCGTCGCCGACCGGCAGGAGGACCAGAAGCGCGCGCCGGGGCCGACCCATCCGCAGGTAGGTTGCCGCAAGGCGCATCAGGATGCTGCGTTGCAGGTCGGTCACCGCCTCATCCTCTCAGGAACCCGCTCATGTATTCGTCGAGCGCGGCAAGCTTGCGCAGCTCGCCCGCGAACACCCACCGGGCGACGCGGTCTTCCCTCGAGGCCCGGGCGTCGGCCGGAAGCGTCGCAAGCAGCGCCTGGATTTCCTGCCGCAGGACGCCGGCGCTCAGCCTCGGTCCGGCGAAGCCCGGCGAGGTCCGCGCGACCGCAGCGGCGGCGTCGGCCGGGTCGGGCGCGTCGGGCCTTGGCTGGGCACGGGGCGGCCCGGGCGCCGCGACGTCGGAACCGGGACGGTCGAGGTCGGTTCCGACGTCCGAGGCGAAGGCAACGGCGTCGAGCCGGAAGGACCCTGCAAGCGCCGGCGTCTTCATCGGGCGACCTGCGCCGACCGCTCCGTCCCGGCCAGCGGGACGGTGTAGCGCCGCCCCTCGAAGCGGAAGTCGGCGGCTTCCGGGCGGATGTCGTCGACGATCCAGCCGTCGCGCACCGGGTCGCCCACGTAGTAGCGGCTGCCCGAGATCATCAGGTAGGGCCGCCCGACGTGCCAGGCCGACTGGATGGCAGGCGGCGTGACGCTGGCGCGCTCGCGGTCGTCGACGGCGATCTCACCCGCCTCCAGGACCAGCGCCGGAAAGGCCGTGTCGAACCAGCGCTGGAACTCCTCGAAGGCCGCGGCGGAGGCCGGGCTCATGCTGCCCGTCAGGACGAACCGGTCCTGCACCACGCGGAACTCGAGCCCCCCGAGGCCCATCGACTGCAGCTGTCGGCTGGTCTGGGCGGCCGCGGCGACCGCGTCGGGCAGACGCCCATGGCGGGGGGCAGGCGTTGCGGCGCCTTCGGGCGGGGCGCCCAGGTCTTCCTCCAGGGCAGCCAAGCCGGCAGGCTGGCCAGGTCCCTCCGGGCCGGCGTTGCCGCCAGCGGCGGATGACACGAGCCAATGTCCGCCGGCCGCCCCGAGGACAAGCGCACCGGCCAGCGTCATCGCCGACACCAGGGCGCCGCGGCCGGCGCCCGCATCCTGCACGATCTGCAGCCGGATGCCGCCCAGGTCCAGCGGAATCGCCCCGCCGAGCGCGGCGCGGAAGCCGGACGCGATCTCGCCCCGGCCGGGCACACCCACCGCCGCATCCAGCGCCGCGACGCGGACGCTTTTACGGCCGATGTCGATCTGCAGGTGGCGGGGGGCGACCGCGGGATCGGACAGGACGATGTCGCACCCTGCATCCCGGCCGACGACGTGGCGACCGGGATCGAGCGCAAGGCTGGCGCCCGCGTGGCGGCCACTGGCGACGGACAGCGTTGTGCGGCGGGGCATGATCGGTCCTCCGGGGGTCGCGATGCCTGCAGATGATGGCGCGGCCCGCCAGTCGGGCCGCGCCGGTCCGGTCGCCGGATCAGACCGGGTTCACGCGCATCTTGGCGGCCGACAGCATCGTGCCGTAGTCCGTCTGCGCGATCATCATCTCGAGGTTCCGCGCCGAGGCGAGCTCGGTCATCCGCTTGAATTCGCTGAGGTATTCCTCGAACCCCTCGGTGGTCTCGGATCCCGAGTCGGACCCGGTGATGTCGTCGTAGGTGATCCCTCCCGATCCGCCGGCCGACGCGGCAGAGGTACCCTGGTCAAGGGTACTCGACAGCGCCTGGGTCTGCGCAGGCGTGGTCACGCCCATCGATGCTTCGCTCATGGTCTTCGCTTCCTTCTGGGTTGGGGTGCTTTGGGGATGGGCGCAGGCCGCAGAGCCCACGCCGGTCTTCCGCCGGTCAGTCGACCTCGGCGCGAAGGGCTGCAGAGATGACCTCGATCGCGCTGACGGTGAACGCATTGATCTGCGCACCGAGGGCCGTGGTCTCGGCCGAGGCGCTACTGTCGCCGAGGATCGCCTTCCCTGCCCCGTTCAGCGCGCGCACCGCTTCGGCAAAGGCCGAAAGGTCTTGGCCGGATACCGCATCTCCTGCGCTTGCGTCGCGGTAGAGCGAGGTCAGCGCACCGGCGATGTCCACCATGGCATCGGTCGCGCCCTGCCGGTCGTCATCGCCCATGCGCGCCACGCTGACCGTGGCGCTGTTCATCGCCTCGAGCGCGCGGATCAGCGCCGTCAGGTCTCCCGCGTCGATCCGGTAGCTGGAGCCGGAGTCGATCCGGCCCGGATCGGTCGCCGTGCCCGCCCCGGCGGCCACCTCCTCCAGGGTGACGACATGGCTGATCGAGAAGTCCGAGAAGCCGTCGTCGGCCGCACGGATCGCGATCGAGGCGATCTCGGTGCCGTTGCCGCCGAGCGAAACGTAGACCTCGCCCGTCTCGCTGCCGGTCAGGGTGACCTCGTCGAGCACCGTCCCGTCCGCCGCCAGCGCCTGGACGGTCACGGTCTCGTCGCCGCCGGATTCGCCCGAGAACAGGTCCTGCAGCACGATCCCCGCATCTGTGGTCGCGGTCGGCAGGGTCACGGTGACGGCGCCGTTCGCCGCGCTGAACTCGTCGTCGGTTCCCTGGCCGACAGTTCGCAGTTCACCGTCCTCGTGAAGGCCGATGGAGCCGTTCTCGACGCTCACCATGCCGCGTATCTCGTCAGCAAGGTAGTTGACCTGCTCGGTCCGCGTGACGGTCTCGGCCGGCGGCGCGCTTGCGATCGCGGACCCGCCGCTGTCGATGGCTTCCGACAGATCCTTCATCTGACCCAGGGCAGCCAGGATCGGGTCCCCGCTGGCCCGAAGCTCGTCCGGCGACTTGTCGAGGATCTCCTGAAGGCCTGCGGCGTTCGCCGAGCTTCCCTCCGCATTGAAGACGGCCGTGGCCAGCGCCTCCATGATCCCGTCCACGTCGTCTCCGACGGCCTGCCGCCCGGCATCGACCGACGCGGCGCCGTTGTTGCCGCCCTGGACCAGAAACTCGAACTTCGCGTCCTCGACCTCGCCGGCCCAGGCCAGGAACGGGTCGCCCGACCCGCGCAGCTCGCGCGAGGACATGCCCTCGATCTGAGCGCGGTTCTGTTCGCCAAGCTGCGAGACCGCGACGTCGAGAAGCGAGACCTTGGCCCCGTCGAACAGCTCCAGCGTGCCGCTCACGCCGTCCTGCGTCCAGACGGCGCCGGCGCCGGATGCCGCGTCGGTCGCTGCGGTCCCGCCGGTCGCGGACGGTGCAGGCGACTCGTCTGCCGCACCGCCGCCGGCGAGGGTCCCGCCGTCGATATGGGCGATCAGCCGGTCGAGGATGCCGTCAAGAGCGGTGGCGACCGCGCCTGCGTCGTCCATGCCGTCCAGAGCGGCGAGGTCGGCCTCGATCTCCTCCAGAACGTCGACGCCTTCCGCCGACCCGCCGGCGTCCGGCAGGTCGAAGTCCGGCATGCCGGAAGCGTCTTCGGGCAGGCCGACGGTCTCGCCCGGCGCGGAGACGGGGTCCTCGACGCCGTTTGCGTCATCGCGCGTGCCGGCGCCGTAGGCGGCCTCCATCGTCTCGCCGACCATCTGCGCGATCTCGCCCACGCCGGCCAGCCGGTCTGCGGAAGCGCCGCCGCCGAGCGCATCGTTCTTGATCTGCGTGACGACCACCTCAAGGCCGTCGAGGAAGGCTTTCGCCTCGCTGTTGCCGTAGGTCTGCCGGTCGTTGAAGTTCTGCGTGGCGACGTTCAGGAAGTAGACCGCGTCGCGTACCGAGTCGTATCCGGCATCGCCACGCTTCAGCACGCCGTCTCCGTCCTGCGACGCCGCCTGCTGCAGGTCGCGGCCCATCTCGGCAAGGTTCCGCGAGGTATTGAGGTCCAGTTGGAAGGGGTCGCCGTCGAAGCTGACGGTCGGGGCCGGTTCTGTCATGTCACGTCTCCTTGATATGGTCCGATGGGGCCGTCAGCCGGTGTAGTCCCGCCACTCCTTGGCGATGGATGTCTGCAGGTCGTGGTCGAACTTCCCCTGCCCGAAGATCGCGTGGAGCAGCAGTCCCGTGGCCGCCTCCTCGAAGGCGGCCTCGTCTACGGCCGAGACGGCGGTGCTGTCATCGGGCGCCGCGGTTGGCGTGGTCGTCGTGACCGGGCCGACGGGTTCCGTCATCGTTCGTCTCCCTCTCAGCGACGGGCAAGCGCCGTCGATGCCCCGACGATTCCGCGCCAGCCTTTCGGCAACCTGACGAGCCGGAGACAGCCGTCGGGACGGAACAGGGGCCGGCGCGGGGCGGCGATCAGGTTGCCGTAAGGTGGCGGCGGTTCCCTGCGAGCTGGCCACCACCCGGCATGCGAGGAGCCAACGAATGACGGAAGCCCTGTCCCCCGTTTCAGCCCGTTTCGGCGATCCATCCGGCCTTGCCGATGCGACCAGAGGCCCCGACGCGCTTGCACAGGCGGCGTTCGCGGACGCCTCGCGCGCGGCCGAGTACGATGATGCCCGCGAGGACGACCTCTATCGCCCCGGCTTTCAGGGCTATGCCGTGGTCGAGATCCCCGTGCGCGCCGCGGGAAGCCTGGGCATCTGGCGGGCTGCCGTGCCGTTGTACCGAGGCGAGGGGGGCAGGCTTTCGATCCGCGCCGGCGGACGGACGCGGGAGCTCGCGGCCACGACACTCGCCGGGGCACGGCTGGAGGTCGGGCGCATGGTCGCGGGCGGGCTGGACCTGCCGGCCCACCAGATGTCCATCCTGCCGACGCATCGTCTGACCATCGTCGGCAATGGCGGCGCGCAGGCCTGGCTGCCCGTGGCCCACCAGACCGCAGAGGATGCGGGCGCCTACTACACCGCCCTCGTGCAGGCGCATCTCGCCGCCGTGGCGCAGGGCGACTACTCGGTCGGACTGCCCACCTTTCGCGACGCAGGGACGCTTGTGCCCGCGGATGCGACGCCCGAATTCGCCGCCGCCTTCCGCGAGATCCAGGCCGGCGAACGGATCGCGACCGTTACCGTGGCACTGCCGAGCCTGGTGCTCGACCTCGCGGACGCGACGAACGCCAACCCCTCGGCCGTATCGCATGTCCTGCGGGGCACACGGCCCGGCCAAGGCGGCGCCCGCTGGCGCCGGGTCGGCCCGGTGCCGGCGGCTTCCGGCGCAGCCCAGACGCAGCCGGTGCTGAAGGTCGACCTGCGGCTTGGTCGGGACGGCGTTGCGACGGTCGTCTCCGGGTCGGACGGCGCGGGCAGCGCGGCGATCCCGCCGCACGGCACGCCGGTCGAACTGGTGCGCACGGCCGAAGGCGCGCGCGCCCGCCACCGCGCGCGGCAGCGGGAGTTCATCGAGGCCACGGCCGAACGCTACGGCATCTCAGACTTCCTCGTCGAAGACGTGCTCCTGCGCTTCGATGCGGGCGAGATCGGCCGTGACGAGGCCATCGCCGAGATGATCGACAACGCGGGTTTCTGGCAGCAGCAGGAGGTCCGGCCCCGCACCGAGCGGCCGGCGGCCGAAGTTGCCCTCGCTTCGGACATTGCCGGGGCGCTTGGCCTGGGGGACGATGCGGTCCCCGCGCTTGGTCGGTTCCTCAGCTTCGAGGTCGGGCTCGACGGCACCGTCGACGCGCTGGTGAAGGCCGCCCTCGCGCGGGACCCGGCGACACCCGAGGCAGCGGCCACCGCAGTCGGCACCGTGGCCGAGGCCGTCGAAGCGCCCGACGACCTCCGCCAGACCGCGGACGAGAATGTCCGGCTGGGCCGCCAGACCCCGGGCGAGGCCGCGGCCGCGCTGGTCGCGGCAACGCTGGAGCGGCGGACGCAGGCGCGGGCCGACGCCCTGACGACACGAGCGCAGGCGCGCGCGGCGGTCACGACCGTGGAAGAGGGGGTCGCCTATCTCACCCGCCTGGCCGCCGACCTGGGCCTGCCGCCGGACTGGAGCTTCCTGCCGATCTACCAGTACCAGAGCGGGGACATCCCGCTGGAGGCGGCCGAATTCGAGCTGGAGCGCGCGGCCCGCCAGCTCTGAGGCGGCAGGCCCGAGGCGCCGCCCTCCGGCAGAGCGTCAGCGCCGCGTGACGGGCGGGGGAGGCGGCGCTTCGAGCGTCAGGGCAAGCGACTGGAAACAGCCGCCGGGGACGAGGCCCTTTCTGATGGCGTCGGGCTGACCCGCGCGCCCCCCTGGTCCGTCGCCGGAGCCTCTGTCAGGGCCCTGCCGACTGCCAGCCCGGCGATCCTTGCCGCGACTGCGTTCCTGCGGTTGCCCCGACGGTCGCCTGCCCGACGCGCGAAGACCTCACGGTGTGGTGCCCTGCCGGCCTGACGCAGCGTCTGGCGCAGCGTCCGGGCCGGGCCGCGCCTCTGTGCCAAGCCACATCTGGCGAAGGGCCTCGCTGTCGGCGGCGCGGCTTCTGCCGGGCGTCGACGCCGCGGTCGCCAGCAGCGCCTCCAGCGGCGCGGCCAGATCCGGGCCGAGCAGCCCTGCCCCGGCCGCCGCATCCAGCGCGGCGCCCGGCGACAGCCCCGAAGACAGAAGGTCGCCGACCGCCTTCAGGCCGGCGGCCGCCGTTTCGTCTTTGGCCACCGCCTGGACGAGGGCAGCGGCCAGATCACCGGCCTCGGACGTTCCGATGCCGTCCGCGGCAGCCGAAAGACCGCCCCCGATCACCCGCGCCACGTCGTCGCCGTAAAGGCCAGCCTCGGCCCCGATCGCATTTGCCAGCGCGGCGATCTCCTCGGCGCCAAAGCCGCCGCCGGCAAGCCCCGCGCCGTAGACCGCGATCCGTCCGGCACCCTCTCCGACCAGCCCGACCTCGACGCCGATGCCCGCAGCAGCAGCCGCGATGGCGCCGGCCGATCCGCCTTCGGCCGCGCCGATGGCGCCTGCGATTGCGCGCCGGGTGCCATCGCCGTAGACGCCAAGGGCGGCCAGCGTCTCGTTGCCGGCGCCAAGGTAGTCGCCAAGGCTCGACAGGTCGCCGCCCGCCGCCGTCGACAGCGCGGCCATCAGGCGCGACACGCCGGCCTCGCCTTCGGTATCGGCAACGGCCTGCATGACGCGCGAGACGTTCTGCACGGCCCCCTGCAGGCTGCTCCAGTCCATTGCCGCAGCCCCCGCAGCCAGCCTGGCATAGGCGCCAAACTTGCCCAGGTCGACGAACTGATCGACGATCTGGCCCGCGAACTGCACCTGCGCCGACGTCGTGGCCAGCGCGCCGCCGCCTGCGGTCGCAGCGGTGGCGGTCAGCGCGGCGCTTTCGAAGGCAAACGCCTTCCACTCGTCTCCGGTGATGTCGCCATCGCTGGCCTTGGCCATCGCGTCGGTCGCGGCCATGGCCCCCGCCGCCACGAAGGCGCCCGCGCCGCCGGTGGCTGCGCCCGCGGCGACGATGATCGCGGTCTTGAGCCACGGGTACTTGTCGAGAACGCCGTCGATGGCGGTGGCGATGTCGCCATGGGTGATGCCCGTGAAGGGCAGTACCTCGGTCTGGGCCAGCATGACGATCTGGTCCTCGACGTCGAAGGTCGCGACGTCTTCGAGGAAATCGAGCTTCGAGTCGAAGTCGAAGGGGTTGAGGATGTCGAACAGGCCCATCTGCGCCTCCTGCGTCGGGTCCCTTCCTGCACCGCACGGCTTACGCGCGGCTTACGGCGCGGCCGCCCGCCCCGGCGCGCCCGCGGCGTCATCCGGCGCCTCGCCGGTGTCCGGTACCGGCACCTCGCCATCCGGCACGGCATTCTTGCCGGCCCAGACCTGAGCGCTGTCGCCGCGGACGATGAGGATCCGGGTCGCCGTCGCGACGCGCGCCCCGGGTTGCGGTTCGGCCGGCGCCGGGCGGCCCTGAAGCAGGGCGAAGGCATTCTCGATCAGCTCGACATACCTGGGCGGGGCGGTGACGACGCCGATCCGCCCGTCGGCCGACCTGCGTACCGGAAAGCGGGGATCCACCAGGCCCAGCGAGGACAGGGCCCGATCGAGGGCGTCGGGCGAAACCCGGCCGAAGTCGACGATGACGGACCGGCGGCCCGAGGCGGGCGAGACATGGACGGTCGTGCCGTCGAAGTACCAGTCGATCCCGCTGCGCTCGGCCAGGGCGTCGAGGAACTCGACCGCCGAGAAGGTGCCGTGCAGGTTGCGCACCTCGCCCTCGATCCGGCGATCGACCGCCACCGCCACGCCGAAGTTCGACGCGAAGGCGTCGAGCAGCTCCGGCAGCGGTTGCGCCACGATCGTGAAGGCATGGCGCGTCTCGCCGGATAGTCCGGCCGCCAGGGCACAGGGCGCGGCGCCGGCCCCGGCAAGGACAAGTGCGGCAAGCAGAGCCCGAGCCGGGGCGGCCATCCTTCTGCCGGCAGGGCAAGGGCGTCGGTCGCGGGTCACCTGGGGGCCTCTGCTGCACTGGGCACGGCACCGATCCTGCACGCCTGCCTTACGGGAACCTGACGGACCTGCGGCAAGGGCCGCCGGGCGGGTGCGCGCGCCCTCCCGCCGCCGCGCCGGAGGTCGTCTGCTACGGCGCGCCCGATTCGCCGTCTGCTGCCGAGCAGGGGCCGCTGTCCCGGGGCCGGGAGTGCCCTTTTCGGAGCGCGGATGCCGGCGCAGCCTTGCGCCGCATCGTTTCCGTTGCGTCAACTCCCCGGTGGATTTCTACCAAGGGATGTGCTAGGCGTCGGCCTGACAATTTCTTGCTGTCCGCGGCACTTGCGGGATTTGCCGGCCTCCGGGCCACCGACGTTTCGAATCGCTGTTGAGGACGATGATGGCCGGGCAGATTTGCCCCCAGTTTCCGATCCGCCGACGGGCATCCGGCCCCGTGACGTCCGGCCTGCGCGCCCCCGCTACAACCTGCGCACCCTTCGCGACCGCGTGGTGCGCCACCGTTCCGGCCCGCGCCGGCACCCCTTCCACAACGCCTGCCCCGGCCCCTGCAGCCGCCCCTGCCGCCGCCCGCCCCTCGCCCAGGCCCCGGCCTGCGCGGGACGGCCTGTCCAATCCTAGAACTCGGGAGTCCTGACCATGGTGCAACTGTCCTATCCCGGCGTCTACATCGTCGAGAAGTCGAGCGGGGTGAACACCATCACCGGCGTGTCGACCTCGATCGCCGCCTTCTTCGGCCGCACGCTGAAGGGCCCGATCGACAAGGCGGTGCGCTGCCTCGGCTATGCCGACTTCCTGCGCAGCTTCGGCGGGCCGCATCCCGACAGCGAGATCGGCGCCGCGGTCAAGCTGTTCTTCGACAACGGCGGGACGGATTGCTACGTGGTGCGCCTGGCCGGTGCCAATTCGGCCGCGGCGGGGGTCGACCTCAGGAACTGGGGCGGCGCGCATGTGCTGACCGCCACCGCCAAGATGGCCGGCGTCTGGGGCAACGGGCTGAGGCTTGAAGTCTCCTACGGGACGCCGAACCCGGGCGAGACCTTCACCCTGACGGTCAGCCAGATCGAAGGCGGGCGCGAGGTCGCGCGCGAGGTCCATGCCAACCTGTCGATGGACCCCACGAACGCCCGCTTCGCGCCAAGCTTCGTCACCGGCAGTTCGGCCCTCATCACCCTTGCCGCGGGCGCGGGCTTCAACCCCGCCGCCCCGGCGCATGCCGGCTTCTCCGAGGCGCGGCGGCCGCTGGGATCGACGTTCAACCAGCTGCGCGCGGCGCTTGGGGGGCTGATCGGGTTCGGCAACCCGACCGGTTCCCGGCGGTTCGAGATCTCGGTCAACGGATCGGCCTTCGTCCAGGTGAACCTCGGGGCGTGGAACGTCAACGACGCGGCCGTGGCTGCGATCGCCGACCTCGAGACCGGCCTGCGCGACCGCATCAACGACGCGCTGGGCAGCCTCGTCCCCGCGCAGACCGTCTCGGTCTCGCTGGCGCAGTCGGCCGATGCGGCGAACCAGCGGTTCCTCAGGATCACCGCGACCAGCGGCAACACCGCGAGCGTGCGCATCCGCCGCGCGGCAACCGAGGACATGGCGGCCGCGCTGATGGCCGGCGTCGACAACGGCGGGGTCGAGATCGCGCGGCTGTCCGAAGCCCGGCCCGCACCCACCGGAACGGTGTTCCGCATCGACGACGGCGCGGGGTCGCTTGCGCGGCTGAACCAGCTGACCGGGCTGACCCAGGCGGACCTCAC
>JALORM010000274.1 GCA_025458985.1 Paracoccaceae bacterium
GCGATGCGTCGCTGAAGCGGATGGGCCTCGACTATGTCGACATCTTCTATTCCCACCGCTTCGATCCCGACACGCCGCTTGAGGAGACGATGGGCGCACTGGATCAGATCGTGCGGTCGGGCAAGGCGCTCTATGCCGGGATATCGTCCTACAACTCGGAAAAGACGCGGCAAGCGGCGGCGATCCTGAAGGACCTCGGCACCCCCTGCCTCATCCACCAGCCGTCCTACAACATGCTGAACCGCTGGATCGAACGCGACGGGCTGAAGGACACGCTGACGGACCTCGGCATCGGGTCGATCGGGTCCATCGCCTTCACGCCGCTGGCGCAGGGGATGCTGACGACGAAGTACCTCAAGGGCATCCCCGAAGGCAGCCGCGCGAGCCAGGGCAAGAGCCTCAAGCCCGAGTTCCTGTCGAAGAAGGCCATCGAGAACATCGGCAAGCTGAACGAGATCGCCGGGCGGCGCGGGCAGACGCTGGCGCAGATGGCCATCGCCTGGGTCCTGCGCGACGGCGGCATCACCACCGCGCTGATCGGCGCATCGCGCCCCGAGCAGGTCGAGGACTGCGCGGGCGCGGTGCGCAACCTGACCTTCACGGCCGAGGAACTGGCCGAGATCGACGCCTACGCCGACGAGGAGAACATCAACCTCTGGGCGCGGTCGTCGGGTACGACCGAGGGGGCTGCCGAACGATGACCCTTTCCGTCCGCCCTCTCTGCCCCGAGACGTGGGAGCCCTACGCACGCTTCGTCGAGGCGCATGACGGGGTCTGGGGCGGTTGCTGGTGCATCGGCTTTCACACCCGGAACTTCGTCAGTCCCGCGGCCAACCGCGCCCTGAAGCGGAAGATGGTGGATGAAGGCACGACCCACGCGGCGCTCGTCTTCGACGGCGACGAGGTCGTCGGCTGGGCGCAGTACGGCAGCCCCGCGGAACTGCCCGCGATCAAGAACCTCAAGGTCTATCAGGCGGGGCTTGCGAAGCTTCCGGACTGGCGCATCACGTGCCTCTTCTCGGGCAAGGGCCACCGGGGGAAGGGTGTCGCCGAGGCCGGCGTCCGCGGTGCGCTGGACCTGATCGCGGCGGCGGGCGGCGGAACGGTCGAGGCCTATCCGGAAGAGACCGAGGGCCGCAAGGTTTCGGGATCGTTTCTGTGGAACGGCACGCTCGGCATGTTCGAGCGGCTGGGCTTCGTGCGCGACCGCCAGATCGGCAAGCACAAGTGGGTCGTCCGCAGGGCGATTTAGCCCGCGACGTAGGCGGCCGGCGTCCGGTTCAGCGACCACTCGGGCCTGCGTCAAGAAGCGACCGCGCCATGCGCCGGCGGGATGGGCCGGGCCGATCCTGCGCAGCCGGCGGAACATCGCCGGTCCGGGCGGCGCCTTGCGTCCCGGCCGACGCGCCGCCCCTTCGGCACAAGCGGCAGATTTCCTTTGCCCCTGGGGAACTTTCGGGGATCGACCGCATTGCACCCGGTGACAAACGTCAATCTCTGGGCCCGCTCCCGCGAGAGGGAGTGATTGGCCTTCCGTGCCCCGATCGGCTATCGCGAAGGGTGCGCAACCGGGGGGCAGCGCGTGACGATTCGGCCAAGGTTCACGGTGGCGGCAGTAGCCCTTGCGGCCCTGCTGGCGCTGGCCTCGGCGCCCGCGCACGCGCAAGAGGTCGCGTTCGCCGCGCCCGGGGCGGACGCGGACCTGAACGACCGCCTTCGCGGTGCCTCGCTGACCCTGTCGCGCGTGGCCGAAGGGCCTGCGCCCGCCTCCGACATCGTGGCGGCCGCGCGGGCCGACTACGGGCGACTGCTCGGCGCGCTTTACGCTGCCGGTCACTACTCGGGCGTGATTTCGGTCAGGATCGACGGGCGCGAGGTCGCCGAGATCCCCGTTCTCGACCTGCCGGATCGGGTCGGCCGGGTCGACATCGTGGTCCAGCCCGGCCCGCCCTTCCGCTTCGCGCGCGCCGAGATCGCGCCCCTGGCGCCGGGGACCGAACTGCCTGAGGGCTTCGCGGCAGGGCGACCGGCACCGTCCGACATCCTGTCCGAGGCCGCGCGCGCGGGTGTCGATGGCTGGCGCGAGGTTGGCCATGCCAAGGCCGATGTCGCGGCGCAGCAGATCACGGCTGACCACCGCCGCGCGACGCTCGACGCCGCCATCCGGCTCGACCCCGGCCCGCGCCTGCGTTTCGGCCGGCTGGAGATCAGCGGCAACGAACGCGTCCGGACCGAGCGGATTCGCGAGATCGCGGGCCTGCGCGAAGGCCGGGTCTTCTCGCCCGAGGAACTGCGCAAGGCGGCCGAGCGGCTGCGCCGGACCGGTGCCTTCCGCTCGGTCACCCTGCGCGAGGCCGAGCGCATCGGCCCGGGCGATCTTCTGCCGATCGAGGCCCTGGTGGACGAGGAACGCCCGCGCCGCTTCGGGGCGGGGGCCGAAGTGTCCTCGGCCGAAGGACTGCGGCTGACGGGCTTCTGGCTGCACCGCAACCTGCTCGGCGGGGCCGAACGGCTTCGGATCGGTGGCGAAATCTCCGGGATCGGCGGCGAGACAGGCGGCAACGACTACCGCGTGACGCTGTCCTTCGCGCGGCCCGGTACCTTCTCGCCGGACACGACGCTTACCTTCGACAGCCTGGCCGAGCTTCGGCAGGAACCGGACTACGAGATCAAGGCCTTCGAGGTCGGCGCGGGACTGGCGCGCATCTTTTCGGACGAGCGGTCGGGGTCGGTCGGTATCGGCTATCGGCAGTCGCGCGTCGAGGATGCGGCCGGCACGACCGATTTCCGGCTGATCACATTCCCCGTCACCTATACCTGGGACCGGCGCGACGATCGTCTGAACCCGACGGAGGGCTTCTTCCTCGACGCCCGGGTGACACCGTTCCTTGGCCTCGACGGCACCGGCTCGGGCGCGCGGGTACAGGGCGATGCGCGCGTCTACCGCGGTCTTGGCGACGGCGACCGGGTGGTGCTGGCGGCGCGGCTGCAGTACGGCGGCGTGTTCGGACCCGATCTCGCCCAGACCCCGCGCGAGTTCCTGTTCTACTCCGGCGGCGGCGGGACTGTGCGCGGGCAGTCCTACCAGTCGCTTGCCGTGGAAGAGCTGCCGGGCGGCGTGCGGTCGGGCGGGCAACAGTTCCTGGGCCTGCAGGCCGAGGCACGGGTCCGGGTCACCGACCGGATCGGCGTTGTCGCCTTCGCCGACTGGGGCGCCATCGCGGCCGAAATGGGTGACAGCGTGATCGACCACGCCGGTGCCGGGCTCGGCCTGCGCTACGACACCGGGATCGGTCCGATCCGGCTGGACATTGCCGCCCCGATCGGCGGCGACGGCGACGGCGTCCAGATCTACATCGGCATCGGGCAGGCGTTTTGAGCGCCCTGCGCGCATATCTCGCGGCCGCGGTGCTGGCGCTGATGCTGGCCCTGTCGACGGCCGCGCTGTCGCAGGACACCACGTCCAAGGCCGACCGGGGCTTCCTGCAGGGCCTGATCGAGGACAACCTGTCCGGCATAGGGCGCGAGGTCAGGCTGGTCGGCTTTGCCGGCGCCCTGTCGTCGCGGGCCACCATCGACGAGCTGACCGTGGCGGATGCCGAAGGCGTGTGGCTTTCCATCCGCGGAGCCGCAATCCAGTGGAACCGCAGCGCCCTGTTGCGCGGCCGAATCGAGATCGCCGAGCTTTCGGCGGGCGAAATCGTGGTAGCGCGTACGCCGGTCGCGTCGCCCGAGCCCGGCCTGCCTGACCCTGCCGCCAAGCCTTTCCGCCTGCCCGACCTGCCCGTATCGGTCGAGATCGGCACGATCAGCGCCGACGCCGTAACCCTTGGTGCCCCGCTTCTCGGCGAGGAAGTCGCGGTGTCTCTCGGCGGATCGCTCCGGCTGTCCGGAGGCGAGGGCGCG
>JALORM010000275.1 GCA_025458985.1 Paracoccaceae bacterium
GGCATCTCGCCGGCGAGCCATACCTTGAGGTCCTGCACCCCGTGGCCGCGCTCGGCCGAGATCAGGAAGGTCCGCACGAAGGGGAAAGCCGCGTTCATTTCTTCGGTCAGCGCCAGCAGGCTTTCGGCCTTCACCTTGTCGATCTTGTTGACCGCCAGCGCCACGGGGCGGCCGCCGACCTTTTCGCGCAGGCTGTCGAGGATGGCGCGGACGCCTTCGGTCAGCCCGCGATGCGCCTCGATCAGCAGCACCACGACATCGGCATCCGCCGCGCCGCCCCAGGCCGCCGCGACCATCGCGCGGTCAAGCCGCCGGCGCGGGCGGAACAGGCCCGGCGTGTCGACGAAGACGATCTGCGCTTCTCCCTCCAGCGCGACACCCCGGATGCGGGCGCGCGTGGTCTGCACCTTGTGCGTGACGATCGAGACCTTGGCGCCGACCATGCGGTTGAGCAGCGTGGACTTCCCCGCGTTGGGCTCTCCGATCAGGGCGACGAATCCGGCGCGTGTGGTCATGGGGTCTTTCTCCGAGGTCTGCGGGGGATAGCGGAAGACGGACGTGCTGGCCAGATGCCCCGTCCGCCGGACCGGGAGGAAGGCGGTCGCCGGACCGGGCACCCGCGACACCGGAAGCGACGCAGGACCGGCCAGCCGCTGACCGGAGACCGCAGCCGCGGCTGTCAGCCCGGGCGGACGCAGGTCGCCGGACTGCGCGGACCATGGCGGGCGGCTATCCCGCCCCCTCCACCCGCTCCAGCAGCGCCTTCGCGGCGGCCTGTTCGGCATGCCGCTTGGACCCTGCGGTGGCGGCGGCGGCCTCGCCGGTGGCCAGCCGCGCCTCGATGGTGAACGTGGGCTGGTGGTCGGGGCCTTCGCGTGAGACTTCGGCGTAGGCGGGCGGCGGCAGGCCGCGGGCCTGCGCCCATTCCTGCAACGCGGTCTTGGGGTCGCGGGCATCGGCCTCCACGGTGCCGATCCGCGCGCCCCAAAGCCGCAGCACCATGTCGCGCGCCGCGGCGAAGCCGGCGTCGAGGTAGACCGCCGCGATCACCGCCTCCATCGCGTCGCCCAGAAGCGCGTCCTTCCGGCGCCCGCCGGTCGTCATCTCGGACCGGCCGAGCTTCAGCACCTCGCCGAGGTCGATCTGCCGCGCGACCTCGGCGCAGGCCTCCTTGCGGACAAGCGCGTTGAACCGCGGCGCGAGCTGCCCCTCGCTTGCCGCCTTGTCGGCGGCCAGCAGGGCCTCGGCCATGACCAGGCCCAGCACCCGGTCGCCGAGGAACTCGAGCCGCTGGTTGTCGGGCCGTGTGGGCGACGAGAGCGAGGAATGGGTGAGTGCACGGACCAGAAGCTCGGGGCGGCGGAAGCTGTGCCCGATCCGGGCCGAGAATGCCAGCAGGTCGCCCGACAGCTTCACTCGATCGCCTTGAAGAACCGGTCTGCCCGCCATGTCCAGAAGAAGAACATCGACCGCCCGGCGGACGAGAACATCACGCGGTCGGCGCGGCCGATCAGCAACTCGGCCGGGACGAAGCCGACCCCGCCTGCGGTACGTGGAACGCGGCTGTCCTGGCTGTTGTCGCGGTTGTCGCCCATGAAGAAGTAGTTCCCCTCGGGCACGGTGAAGACGCCGGTGTTGTCGGCGAAGGCGCCGTCCTCGAAGTTGAGGATGTGGTGCGTGCGCGTCGACCCGTCGGCGAGGGGCAGTTCCTCGGTGAAGCGCGACTTTCGGCAGATCGCGCCAAGGCCCGGCGCGTCGTTCTCGCACCGGGGCAGGTGTCCCACCGGACCCTGGCGTTCGTAGACTTCCTCGAACGTGCCGGCCGGCGTGACGGGCACGGCCTGGCCGTTCAGGTGCAGCCGCCCGTCCACCATCTGCACCCGGTCGCCCGGCAGCCCGATCACGCGCTTGATGAAGTCCTGCCCGTTGGGGTGGCGGAAGACGACGACGTCGCCGCGCTCGGGTTCGCTGGCGAACCACCGGCCGTCGATGAAGCTGCACAGCGAAAACGGGCAGGAATGGCGCGAATAGCCGTAGGCCATCTTGTTGACGAACAGGAAGTCGCCGATCAGCAGCGTATCCTTCATCGATCCCGAGGGGATCCAGAACGGCTGGAAGAACAGCGTGCGGAACACTCCGGCGATGGCCAGTGCATAGACCAGCGTCTTGACCGTTTCCCACCAGCCGTCCTTGACGTCGGCCTTGACTGCCATGCCCGCGATCCCGCCTGTTCAGGTCTGCCCGCGCGGTTCTGGGCGCCGGGCGCGCGCAAGTCAAGGGCGCGCGCCCCGGCCCGGTGCGGGCGTCGGCATCAGCGCGCCAGCGGCCGCGCCTCGATCAGCACGAAGGCCTGCGCCCAGGGGTGATCGTCGGTGAGGCTGACATGGACGACCGCCTCGTGCCCGGCGGGCGTCATCGCGGCC
Organism: Paracoccaceae bacterium; assembly: GCA_025458985.1. GTDB lineage: Bacteria > Pseudomonadota > Alphaproteobacteria > Rhodobacterales > Rhodobacteraceae > JALORM01. The sequence continues at coordinate 2,424 of JALORM010000275.1, forward strand.
AGCCGTTCTGCCGCCCAGCCGGTCAGGTGCATCACCGGCTGTCCGCTGCGCAGGTTCGACACCGCCATGTCCTTCCACGAGATGCCCATCCGGAGCCCCGTGCCAAGCGCCTTCGAACACGCCTCCTTCGCCGCCCAGCGCTTGGCGAGCGTTCCGGCCGTGTCCTTGCGGCGGGCGGCCTTGCGCTGTTCCTCGGCGGTGAACACCCGGTTGAGGAACCTCTCGCCGAAGCGATCGAGGGTGCGGGCGATGCGCTCGATGTTGGCCAGGTCGGTGCCGATGCCCAGCACATGGGCCGACGGGGCCCCCCGGGGGTGCGGAACAGGGGCGGACATCTTGTGCGGCAGGCCTCTGAAGGACGCGGTTCGCGCAGTCTAGCGCCGCGCCGCGGCGAGGATCAACCGGCGGCAGGCGGACCGGCCTGCCGGTCTTCACATTTGCGTTGACTTCCCGTTTTGCCGATAGTCGAGTGGCCACGCCCGGGCAGCCGGCCCGAGTGGAGAAGGAACCGCCCATGAAACGTCTCGCCGCCGCCGCTGCCATCGCCCTGATCCCGGCGTCGTGGTCCCATGCTCAGACCCTGGACGAGGCGCATGCGGCGTACCTCGAAGCCTGGGCGGCTGCCCCCCTGGCTGCGCGCAAGGCGGTTTTCGTGACCGGCCCCGCCGCCGGCTACGGGCTGCAGGAGGAACGCGAAACGAACGCCTTCAAGCCGGGCGAGCCGATCTATATCTACCTCGAGCCGGTCGGCTACGGCTTCCAGGCGGCAGAAGGCGTGAACACCTTCGGCCTGACCGTGGGCCTGCGCATCCTCACCCCGTCCGAACAGGAGCTGTTCGCGCAGGAAGGCTTTCTGGACCTCACCACCAAGTCCGCGGCGCAGCCGACAGAGTTCTTCGGCAACGTCACGCTGAACCTGTCGGGGCTGACGGCGGGGGACTATGTGCTCGAGCTGATGCTGGACGATGTCGCCTCGGACGAGACCGCGACCGTCAGCATGCCGATCACGGTGGCCGAGTGATCACCCGAGCGACGCGGCGACCGCGCCGGTCGCCTGGTTGACAGAGACCGTCAGGACGGTATCGCGGAACGTGCCGTCCTCGCGCATGACCCGGACCGGGACCGAGAACACAAGCCCCCGCGCAGGGTCATAGCGCGCCTCCATCCCTTCGAGCGACAGGCCCGCAAATCCGAGGTCGCCCCCGCCGCCGACGATCCGGCACTGGCGGCCGCCAAGCTCGTCCCGCGGCGGGGACAAAATCATCAGGTAGAAGGCCGCCGCTGCGGGTTCGACCGTGTCGAGCACCGCAAGGCGCACCTCGCCATTGGCGAAGGTGCGGGTGACGCCGGGCGACTCCCAGGGCTCGGGGAGGTTCGC
>JALORM010000276.1 GCA_025458985.1 Paracoccaceae bacterium
GCTCTACAAGCCGCTGGCCAACCAGGGCTTCAACGAGGCCTATGTCGAGGCGATCTCGCGCGTCAGCACGCCGGTGTTCGAACGTGGCCGCCGGGGGCTTGGGCAGATGGTGGGCTTCCTGAAGGAGGGGGGCATGCTGGGCGTGCTCTTCGACCAGCGGCTGCCCCGGGCCGAGACGCTGGACTTCCTCGGGCAGCCCGCGCGCACGGCGTTTTCGGCCGCCGAGCTGGCGCTGAAGTACGGCGCGCTGATGGTGCCGGTCTACGGCATCCGCCAGCCCGACGGACTGAGTTTCGAATTCGCGGCCGAAGCCCCGATCCCGCACAGCGACGCGCGCACCATGATGCAGGCCGCCACCGACAGCCTCGCGGCCCGCGTCCGCGCGATGCCGGGGCAGTACTTCTGGATTCACCGCCGCTGGAAGGACTGACCAGCCGGCACGGCAGCGGTCAGCGCGCGACCGCGGCCGCCAGCACCGCGCCCGGGCCGTCTTCCTGCAGGATCACGGCCGCGGGCTCGTCGCCGGGAGCCTCGGCCGTCAGGACCAGCGGCGCCTCGCCGGCCCAGCGCCCGACCTCCCGCCACTCGGTGACGACGTTGGAATAGGTGATCGTCCGTCCCGCGTTCTCGCCCCGCAGGATCTCGACCGTGCGCGCGGGCACGTAGCGCACGACCTGCACGATGACCGGGCGCGGCAGCGGCGCCGGAGAGTCGGCCCGGATCTCGATCGCCGCCCCGTTCCGCTGCAGGGTCAGCACCACCGGCTCGGGGCGGGCGCCGTGCGCCTCGATCAGCGCACCGAGTTCCATCTCGCGCGTGCCGACAAGGTGGTCGGTGCCCGAGACGACCATCTGCGGCGTGTAGACGGTCCGGCTGCCCGCCGCGCGGGCATAGGCCTTCTGGCGCGCGGTGAAGGCGGGCGAGGCGAAGCTGTCGGCCCAGCCGATGTAGTCCCAGTAGTCGACATGCAGCGCAAGCGGCAGGATGTCGTCGCGGGCCGCAAGCTCGGTCAGCAACGCATCGGCAGGCGGGCAGGACGAACAGCCCTGCGAGGTGAAGAGTTCGACCACCACAAGCCGGTCTGCCTGTGCCGTCCCTGCGCACAGGGCGAGGCCAAGCGTCGCCGCCGCGGCCCAACGCGGAACCTTCCCCATCGTGCTGACTCCAATTCCCGCAACGCCGCCGACCCTAGCCGACCGCTCTGCCCCGAGCCAATCAAGGTTTTGCGAGAGCCACGGGATTGCGCGCATGGCGACCCCGGCGCCTTGCAGCATCGACATTTCTGTGCACAATGGTATACAAATCGCCGCACCCCTCTTGATCGGTTCCCGCCGATGCGGCAGATGGGGCGCGAGCGTTAGCCCGGATTTCGCAGGGAGGCCCCAGCCAATGACCGTTACCGTCGGCCACGACAGCGCCAGGACCCGCCGCAGCCTTCAGGCGGGCGGGCAGAGCTATGCCTACTACTCGATCCCGGCCGCCGAGGCCGCGGGCCTGGGCGACTTCGCGCGCCTGCCGGCCAGCCTGAAGGTGGTGCTGGAGAACATGCTGCGCTTCGAGGATGGCAAGACGGTCACGCTGGACGATATCCGCGCCTTTTCGGACTGGGGCAAGGCCGGCGGCCGCAACCCGCGCGAGATCGCCTACCGCCCCGCGCGCGTGCTGATGCAGGACTTCACCGGGGTGCCCGCGGTCGTCGACCTGGCCGCGATGCGCGACGGGATCGTGGCGCTTGGCGGCGACGCCGAAAAGATCAACCCGCTGAACCCGGTCGACCTGGTCATCGACCATTCGGTGATGATTGACGAATTCGGCAACCCGCGCGCGTTCCAGATGAACGTCGACCGCGAATACGAGCGCAACATGGAGCGCTACACCTTCCTCAAGTGGGGCCAGAAGGCGTTCGACAACTTCCGCGTGGTGCCGCCCGGCACCGGCATCTGCCACCAGGTGAACCTGGAATACCTGGCCCAGACCGTCTGGACCGACGCCGACCAGACCGGCGAGACGGTGGCCTATCCCGACACGCTCGTCGGCACCGACAGCCATACGACGATGGTCAACGGCATGGCGGTGCTGGGCTGGGGCGTCGGCGGGATCGAGGCCGAGGCCGCGATGCTGGGCCAGCCCGTGTCGATGCTGATCCCCGAGGTCGTGGGCTTCAGGCTGACGGGCCGGATGCCCGAGGGCACGACCGCGACCGACCTGGTGCTGAAGGTCGTGCAGATGCTGCGCAAGAAGGGCGTGGTGAACAAGTTCGTCGAGTTCTGGGGCGAGGGGCTCGACCACCTGCCCCTGGCCGACCGCGCGACCATCGCCAACATGGCGCCGGAATACGGCGCGACCTGCGGCTTCTTCCCGGTCGACGGCGAGACGCTGCGCTACCTGCGCCAGACCGGCCGCGACGAGGCGCGCATCGCGCTGGTCGAGGCCTATGCCAAGGAACAGGGCATGTGGCGGGGCCCTGACTACGCGCCGGTCTATACCGACACGCTGGAGCTCGACATGGGCACGGTCGTCCCGGCGATCTCGGGGCCGAAGCGGCCGCAGGACCACACGCCGCTGACCCAGGCGGCCGACGGGTTCTACAAGGTCGTCTGCGAATACCGGGGCGTGGACGCCAGCCCCGCCGCGCAGGACATGGCCGCCGAAGGCCCCGCCCCCACGGCTCCGAAGAACGCGATCAAGCACGCCGCGGTCGAGGGGCAGGACTACAAGCTCCACGACGGCTCGGTCGTGATCGCCTCGATCACCTCCTGCACCAACACCTCGAACCCTTATGTGATGATCGGCGCAGGCCTGGTGGCGCGCAAGGCGCGCGCGCTCGGCCTCGACCGCAAGCCCTGGGTCAAGACCTCGCTGGCGCCGGGAAGCCAGGTCGTGTCCGAATACCTGGAGGCTGCGGGCCTGCAGGACGACCTCGACGCCATCGGCTTCAACCTGGTCGGCTACGGCTGCACCACCTGCATCGGCAACTCGGGGCCGCTTGCCCCCGAGATCTCGAAGGCGATCAACGACAACGACCTGATCGCGGTCAGCGTGCTGTCGGGCAACCGCAACTTCGAGGGCCGCATCAGCCCCGACGTGCGGGCGAACTACCTCGCCTCGCCGCCCCTCGTCGTCGTCTATGCGCTGGCGGGCGACATGAACATCGACATCACGACCGAACCGGTGGCGCATACGCCGGACGGCAAGCCCGTCTACCTCAAGGACCTCTGGCCGTCGCAGCACGAGATCGCCGAGCTGGTCGAGCGCACCGTCACCCGCGAGGCGTTCCAGACCAAGTACGCCGATGTCTTCAAGGGCGACGAGAAGTGGCAGGGCGTCGAGACGACCGACAGCCTGACCTACGACTGGCCGCCGACCTCGACCTACGTGCAGAACCCGCCCTACTTCCAGGGCATGGGCGCAAAGCCCGGCCGGATCGAGGACATCCTGGGCGCCCGGCCGCTGGCCATCCTGGGCGACATGGTCACGACCGACCACATCAGCCCCGCGGGGTCGTTCAAGGACAGCACGCCCGCCGGGCGCTACCTCGTCGACCGCCAGGTGCCGGTGCGCGACTTCAACTCCTACGGCTCGCGCCGAGGGAACCACGAGGTGATGATGCGTGGCACCTTCGCCAACATCCGCATCCGCAACGAGATGCTGGAGGGCGTGGAAGGCGGCTACACCAGGGGGCCGGACGGCCAGCAGACCTCGATCTTCGACGCCGCGATGGCCTGGCAGGAGAAGGGCGTGCCGCTCGTGGTGATCGGGGGCATCGAGTACGGCGCGGGCTCCAGCCGCGACTGGGC
>JALORM010000277.1 GCA_025458985.1 Paracoccaceae bacterium
CCGCGACCTCGCGCGCGAACGGCTGGCCGACCTGATCCGCGCCGCGACCGTCGTGCCCAAGCGCCGCATCGCCACCCGCCCGACGCTTGGCAGCCAGCGGCGGCGGCTGGCGGCCAAGACCGGACGCGGCGCGGTCAAGGCGTTGCGCGGAAAGGTCGAACCCGATGACTGAGTCGCTGACCGATCGCCGCGCCCGGCTGATGGGGCCGAACGTGCCCACCTTCTACCGCGATCCGGTGCACCTCGTCCGGGGCGAAGGCGTCTGGCTCTGGGATGCGGACGGCACCCGCTACCTCGATGCCTACAACAACGTGCCGCACGTCGGGCATTGCCACCCGAAGGTGGTCGAGGCGATCTGCCGCCAGGCCGGCACGCTCAACACCCACACCCGCTACCTGCACGAGGGCGTTCTCGACTACATCGAGAGGCTGACGGCCACCATGGGCCACGGCCTCAGCCAGGCGATCCTGGTCTGCACCGGGTCCGAGGCGAACGACATCGCGCTTCGCATGGCGCAGGCGATGACGGGCAAGCGCGGCATCATCGCGACCGACAACACCTATCACGGCAACACCACCGCCACCTCGCAGCTGTCCTCGCGACGCCCCCCCATCGGCGGCTACCCGCCCCATGTGCGCCTCGTGCCCGCGCCCGACTCGCTCCGGCCCCTGGGCGGCAGCGCGGACCGCCAGGCCGAGGTCTTTGCCGGCCACGTCGCCCGCGCCATCGCCGACCTCGAGGACCTCGGGATCGGGTTTTCCGGCATGATGCTCTGCCCGTTCTTCGCCAACGAGGGCTTCCCCCGTCTGCCGAAGGGCTTCTTTGCCCCGACGGCCGCGGTGATCCGCCGCGCCGGTGGGCTGGTCCTGGCCGACGAGGTGCAGCCGGGCTTCGGCCGGCTCGGCAGCCATTTCTGGGGCCACGACTGGCTGGGGCTCGTGCCCGACGTGGTGACGCTGGGAAAACCCATGGCCAACGGCCACCCGGTCGCCGCCGTCGTCGCCCGGCCCGACGTGATGGCCGCCTTCCGCGAGGCCTTCGGCTACTTCAACACCTTCGGCGGCAACCCGGTCAGCGCCGCGGCCTGCCTTGCCACGCTTGAGGCGATGCAGGACGAAGGCCTGCAGGAGAACGCCCGCACGGTCGGCGCCTATGCGCGCGAACGGCTGGCCGCGCTCGACCATCCGATGCTGGCCGAGGTGCGCGGCGAGGGCCTGTTCTTCGGGGCCGAGTTCGTGACCGACGCCGCGATGACGCCAGCCACCGCCTTCGCGGCGGACGTGGTCGAACGGATGCGCCAGCGCGGTATCCTGATGAACCGCATCGGGCGGCACATGAACACGCTGAAGATCCGCCCGCCGATGCCCTTCAGCCGCGAGAACGCCGATCTGCTGATCGACACTCTGGCCGAGGTGCTGGCGCTGACCCCGGTGCCCGCATGACCCCATCCGAGGCCGAGGCCCTTGCTGCCGAGGCCCTGGCGATCTGGGGCGGCACGGAGGCCCCGGTCCTCATGAAGCTGCGCGAGAACGCGGTGTTCGCGGCGACGCTGCCCGAGGTCGGGCGCGCCGTCCTGCGCATCCACCGCCGCGGCTACCAGAGCGAGGACGCGATCCGCTCCGAGCTCTGGTGGCTCGAGGCACTGGCAGACCGGGGGCTCGCGGTGCCGCGCCCGCTTGTCACGCCCGAGGGCGCGCACGTGGCCCACCTGGCCGACGGGCGCTTCGCCTCGATGCTGGCCTGGGTCGAGGGCACGGCCATCGGGGCGGCCGGGGTGCCGCTCGGGGGGGACGCGGCTGCGCAGATCCGGATCCACGCCAGCGTCGGGCACGCGGTTGCCGAACTGCATGTCGCGACCGACCGGCTCCACCTGCCGCCCGCCTTCCAGCGCCCCCGCTGGGATGCCGAGGGTCTGCTGGGCGAAACGCCGTTCTGGGGCCGCTTCTGGGACCATCCCGGGGCCACGGCTTCCGACCGCGCCACGCTTTCCGCGTTCCGCCACGCCGCGGCCGCGCGGCTTGCCGACTATGCCGCGGGCGGCGCCGACCAGGGCCTGATCCACGCCGATGTCCTGCGCGAGAACGTGCTCTGGCAGGGCCACCGCGCGGCGCTGATCGACTTCGACGATGCCGGCTGGGGCTTCCGCCTCTACGACCTCGGCACCGCGCTCTCGCAGTGCCTGTCCGAGCCCCATCTGCCCGCCCTCGCCGAGGCGCTGGCGGCAGGATACGCCACCGAACGGCCGCTGTCCGAGGCCGACCACGCGATGCTGCCCTGGTTCACCGCACTGCGCTGTGCCGCCTCGGTCGGCTGGACCATGCCGCGGCTCGCCCCGGACGATCCGATCCAGCAGAGCCACCTGGCCCGCGCGGTCCGGGCGGCCGGGATCGTGCTCGACGGGGGCGACCTCCTCGCCGCCCCGGCGCGCCCCGCGTGACCGGCGCCGGCCACCGTCCTGCCCTGGGCTTCTCTTGTTCGGCAATACTCTCGGGGGGGCTCGGCCGCGAGGCCGAGCGGGGGGCAGACAGCCCCCCTCGCCGATCTCAGAGCACGTAGCGGCTGAGGTCGGCCGAGCGCGACAGTTCGCCCAGGTTCGCCTCGACGAAGGCCGCATCCACCGTCACCGTCTCGCCCGACCGGTCCGGCGCAGTGAACGACAGCTCCTCGAAGACCCGCTCCATCACCGTGTAGAGCCGCCGCGCGCCGATGTTCTCGACCGCGCGGTTCACCTCGGCCGCAATCCGCGCGAGCGCGGCGATGCCGTCTTCGGTGAATGCCACCGTCACGGCCTCGGTGCCCATCAGCGCCGAATACTGGCGCGTCAGCGCGTTGTCGGTCTCGGTCAGGATGCGGACGAAATCTGCTTCCGTCAGCGGCCTCAGCTCCACCCGGATCGGCAGGCGGCCCTGAAGCTCGGGCAACAGGTCCGACGGCTTGGCAATGTGAAAGGCCCCGCTTGCGATGAAGAGGATGTGGTCGGTCTTCACCGGGCCGTACTTGGTCGAGACGGTCGTGCCCTCGATCAGCGGCAGCAGGTCGCGCTGGACCCCCTCGCGGCTGACATCGGCGCCGCGCGTCTCGGCGCGGGCCGCGATCTTGTCGATCTCGTCGAGGAAGACGATCCCATTCTCCTGCACCGCCTCCAGCGCGGCCTGTTTCACCTGCTCGTCGTCAAGAAGCTTGTCGGCCTCTTCGGCGATCAGCACCTCGTAGCTGTCGGCGACCCGCATCCGGCGCCGCACCCGCCGGCCCCCGAAGGCCTTGAAGAGGTCGCCGAGGTTCATCATTCCCATCCCGGCCTGGCCGGGAAGTTCCATCATCGGTGCCGCTGGCGCTTCGGAAACCTCGATCTCGATCTCGGTCTCGTCCAGTTCCCCGCGGCGGAGCTTGCCGCGGAACATCTCGCGCGTCTGCGGCCGCGCCGCCTCGCCCGCCAGCGCCTCGATCACCCGGGTCTCGGCTGCCTCGTGGGCGCGCGCCTTCACGTCCTCGCGCATCCGGGTCCGGGTCTCGACCATCGCCGCCTCGACGAGGTCGCGCACGATCTGCTCAACGTCGCGGCCGACATAGCCCACCTCGGTGAACTTCGTCGCCTCGACCTTGAGGAACGGCGCCCGCGCGAGCCTTGCCAGCCGCCGGCTGATCTCGGTCTTGCCGACGCCGGTCGGCCCGATCATCAGGATGTTCTTGGGGTAAACCTCGTCGCGCAGTTCGGCGGGCAGCTGCTTGCGGCGCCAGCGATTGCGCAGCGCCACCGCCACGGCACGCTTTGCCTCCTGCTGGCCGATGACGAAG
>JALORM010000278.1 GCA_025458985.1 Paracoccaceae bacterium
AAGGCCGGCGACAACGGCATGCTCGATGCCTTCCTCGATGCCTTCGCCAAGGCCTATGCCAGCGCCGCGGGCAAGGCCGACGACTGACCCCGGCGCAGGCGCGGGCCGCGCCCGCTTGACCCGCGGCCGAAAGCGCGGAACGATGCGCGCCGCGCAAGGGATTGGCTGTGCGCGATCAAGGGGATAGCGCTATGGCGTTAGAATGGCTGCTGGAACCTCTGTCCGAGGCCGAGCCCTGCGGGCCCAATCTCGACGCGACCGACGATGCCGACTTCGTCGACTACTACTTCGACGCCGTCGGTCGACTGCCCGAACGCTATGTCATCCCCGGCATGCAGATCGACAAGGATCGCCGCACCGAGGATCAGGTGTTCGATCCGAGAACAGTCCGTATCGCTGACGAGAACGAACGGCTCGACGCCCTGCTGCGCAAGAGCCGTGACATCCGGCTCCTGACGCTCAAGGCGCAGTGGGAGTGCCTTGCCGGCCGCATCGAGCCGATGGCCGAGGCGATTGCCGGAATCGCGGCGCTGATGGAAACCTTCCCCGAGGCGGTCCATCCCCAGCTGGCGGGAGGGCCAGCGGACCGGCGCGAGGCGCTGATGGAGCTGACCCAGCCGATCACCATCGTGACCGCGCTGCAGTACATCGGGTTGACCGGCGGCGGCGAGGTGACGCTGCGCAAGCTCAAGGTCGCGGCCGGGCAGGCCCAGCCGCTGACCGGCGAAGGCGACCTTTCCGAACCGATGATGCGCGACGCCCTTGCCTCGGCCGGCAACCGCCGGCGCGTCGATGCCGCCCACGGCGCGCTCGTCACGATGACCGACGCGCTGAACCGCATCTCGGCGGCGAGCCGAAGGGGCCCCGCGCCGTTCCAGCCGGCCTTCGATCCGACCCTGGGGGTCCTGACCGAGATGCGCGAGGCGATCACCACGGCGCGCCCCGACCTGAAGGGCGCCGAGGCCGACATGTCGCGCGCGCCTGTGGCCGAAAGCCCTGTGGACACAGGCGGATCCGCCTCTGCCCTGCACGGTGCGGGCCCCTCGGCAGCAGGCGCCACCCCGGCGGCCGAGCCGGTCCCGGCCGCCGGCGCTGTCCCGGTCGCCAGCCACGCCGAAGCGCGCGCCGTGCTGGCTGCGTGCGAGGATTACTTCCGCGTGCAGGAGCCGTCGTCGGCGGCGCTGCTTCTCGTCGTCCAGGCGCGGCAGCTGATCGGGATGCCGCTGATCGAGGCGATGGAAATCCTGCTGCCAGAACAGACGCCGCGCGCAGTCGTCTCGTTCGGGCCGCAGACCGGCTTCGCGCTGCCCTTCGCCCGCCTCAAGGCGCTGTCGGCGGCAGGCGGGGGCGCGGCCTCCGCCCAGGCCGAGCCCGCCGGCGCGCCGCCCACCGTTTCGCCCGTCGCCAGTACCGCCGAGGCCGCGGCCGCAATGCGCGGGGTCGAGGACTTCTTCCGCAGGTGCGAGCGGTCGAGCCCCGTTCCGATGCTGCTCCAGCGGGCGCGGAGCTACCTCGACAAGGACTTCCAGGCCCTCGTGGACGAGCTCATTCCGCGGGCCGGGCCGCAGTCATGAATCCCGCACTTGCGGCGGCAGGCGCACCGCATCAAGATTGACTTGCAAGGACTTTGGATATTTCATCCGCACGTCTTTCCTGGAGGGTAGATTATGGCGTCCGACTCGGGGTCCGGCTTCATCAAGCGCAACCGACCGCCTCGCGTGCAGATTGCATACCAGGACCCCTACGACTCCGAGAAGATGGTCGAACTGCCCTTCGTGATGGGGGTGATGTCGGACCTGTCGGGGAACGATCCGGGGGTCGAGAAGGCCCCGATCGAGGAACGGACCTTCTCGGACGTCACGAAGGACACGATGGACGACTTCATGGCCTCGATCGAACCGGGGATCGTGTTCAACGCCGAGAACACGCTCGACCCCGGGTCGGGGTCGAAGCTGGGCGTCCAGCTGCGGTTCAACAAGATGGACGACTTCGAGCCCGCGAACATCGCCCGGCAGGTACCGGCGCTGAAGAAGCTGCTCGAGGCGCGCCAGCAGCTTGCGAACCTCCAGCGCTACATGAGCGCCAAGCCCAAGGCGCAGGAACACATCAAGAAGCTACTCAGCGACCCCGAGCTGATGGCCGCCCTGGCCGACCGCGCGAAGTCGGACGACGACGAGGGCTGATCCGTCCGGCGGCCCGCACCGCCGGACACTTCGCCGGGACAAGGCACAACAGGCACCGACGATAGGCAGACAGATGGCAAACGAAGTCCAGAAGGAAGTCGCGGCCCCGGAAGCTCTGGACGAGCTTTCCGAGTTCTCCGACATCCTGAAGCAGACGATCAAGCCGCGCACCGAAGTGGCGGCGAAAGAGGTCGACAACGCCGTCGTCGCGCTGGTCCGGGAAGCGCTGGGCGACCAGTCGGTGATCGCCGAGGACGTGATCGACACCGTCGACGCGATGCTCGCCAAACTGGATGCGAAGCTGACCGACCAGCTGAACGCCATCATGCACCACGAGGAGTTCCAGAAGCTCGAGTCGAGCTGGCGGGGCCTTGCCTACACGCTGAACAACGCCGAGACCGACGCCACGCTGCGGGTCAAGGTGCTGAACGCCTCGAAATCCGAGCTTCAGGCCATGATGCGCCGCTATCCGGGCGCCAAGTGGGACAAGAGCCCGCTGCACGACATGGTCTACGAACAGAACCTGGGCACGCTGGGCGGCAAACCCTTCGGCTGCCTCATCGGCGACTACTACTTCGACCATTCCAGCCCCGACGTGAACCTGTTGAACTCGCTGGGCAAGATCGCGGAATCGGCGCTTGCGCCGTTCATTTCGGCGGCCTCGCCCTCGCTTCTGGGCCTCGACAGCTGGAACGAGATCGGCACGCCCCCGGACCTGTCGGAAATCTTCGAGACGCCGGAATACGCCCAGTGGAACTCGATGCGCGACAGCCAGAACTCGCGCTTCGTCGCGCTGACGTTGCCGCGGGTGCTGGCGCGCGAGCCCTACGGGCAGAATTCGAACTCGGTCGTCGAGGAGTTCAGCTTCGAGGAGGAAACCGACGGTCACGGCGGCCAGAAGTATTCCTGGATGAACGCGGCGCATGCGATGGCCGCGAACATCAACCGCGCGTTCAAGGAGCACGGCTGGACCGTCCGCATCCGCGGCGTGAAGTCGGGCGGCGAGGTGCAGAACCTGCCGACCCATACCTTCGACACCGGCGACGGGGCGAAGGACCTGAAGTGCCCGACCGAGGTGTCGATCACCGACCGTCGCGAGGGCGAGCTGTCCAAGGCCGGGCTCATCGGCCTGATCCACCGGCAGAACACCGACAAGGCGGCCTTCATCGGCGCGCAGTCGCTCTACCGGCCCAAGAAATACGTCGACGATCTGGCGACGGCCTCCGACAACATGTCGTCACGTATCCCGTACATTTTCGCGGTATCCCGGTTCAGCCACTATCTGAAGGTCATGGTGCGCGACAAGATCGGGGAAAGCCCCGACAGGTCGCAACTCCAGAAGCAGCTCCAGGAATGGATCAACAAGTACGTGACTGCCAATCCCGACAGCGCGACGGAATTGGAGAAGGCGAAGAAACCACTGGCGGGGGCCAAGGTGGAAGTCGTCGAGGACGAATTGAACCCCGGCTATTACGTCGGAAAGTTCTTCCTGCGGCCGCATTTCCAGCTGGAAGGAATGGATATCGGGATGAGCCTGGTATCCAAGCTGCCGAAGGGGAAGTAACCCCAAGGGTAACCATTAACCAAACCGGCCGCCCGGCCGACTACA
>JALORM010000279.1 GCA_025458985.1 Paracoccaceae bacterium
GGCTTCGACATCAGCGCCATGGCGATCACGATGCGCTGCTGCTGGCCGCCAGACAGCTGGTGCGGATAGGCGTCGAGGATGCGCGCGGGGTCGGGCAGGCGGACATCGGTGACGACCTCGAGCGCACGGCGCCGCGCCTCGTCGGCCGAGACGCCCTCGTGGATCATCGGCACTTCCATGAGCTGCCGGCCGATCCGCATCGCGGGGTTCAGGGACGCCATCGGCTCCTGGTAGATCATCGCGATCTGGCTGCCGCGGATGTCGCGCAGCTCGGCCGGCGACATCGTGGTGATGTCCCGACCCTTGAACTTGATCGACCCGCCGGTGATCCGGCCGTTCTTGCCGAGGTCGCGCATGACGCCCAGCGCCACCGTCGACTTGCCGCAGCCCGACTCGCCCACGAGCCCCATCGCCTCGCCCGGCATCACGGTGCACGAGAAGTCCATCACCGCGGGGATTTCCCTCAGCCGGGTGAAAAACGAGATCGAGAGGTTCTCGATCTCGAGGATCGGGCCTTCGTGGTCCCAGGTGGTCATCGCCGGTCTCCGGGGCTGGCCGGGGACCGGGGGGTTTCACACCCCCCGGACCCCCCGTGCGGTATTTTTGACAAAAGGAAGGGACATCAGTCTTTCAGGCTTTCCTCGCGCAGGCCGTCGGCGAGGAGGTTGAGGCCGAGGACGAGGCTCATCAGCGCGACCGCCGGCACCAGGGCAGGGTGCGGCGCGATCGAGATGAGCTGCCGGCCCTGGTCGATCGTCGAGCCCCAGTCGGGGGATTCGGGGCTGACGCCGAGGCCGAAGAAGCCGAGCGTGCCGAGAAGGATCGTGGTGTAGCCGATCCTGAGGCAGAAATCGACGATCAGCGGCCCGCGGGCATTGGGCAGGATTTCCCACAGCATGATGTACCACGGCCCCTCGCCCCGGGTCTGGCCGGCGGCGACGTAGTCGCGCGTCTTGATGTCGAGCACGATCCCCCGGACGATGCGGAACACGGTGGGGGCGTTCACGAAGACGACCGAGACGAACACGATGAGGATGTTCGGCGGCATCGAGATCACCCCCAGCGGGTCGGCGTTGAAGGCAAGGCCCGCATAGAGCCAGAAGCCGATGACCAGCGTCAGCGCGACATAGAGGTTGCGCTTGGCCGGCTGGGTGAAGAAGCGGCTGTTCCAGAGGATCACCAGGAACAGGATCGGAAACAGGAACAGGAACGCGGCGAGGTAGGTCGGGATGCCGGTCTCGACGATCTCGGGCGTGACGAGAAGGTAGAACAGCAGGATCACCGGGAAGGCCAGCACGAGGTTCGCCAGGAACGACAGCGCGGTGTCGAACCGGCCGCCGAAGTAGCCCGCCGGGAGGCCCAGCGTGATCCCCACCATGAAGGCGAAGACGGTGGCGGCGGGGGCGATCTTCAGCACCTCGCGCGCGCCCATCACCATCCGGCTGAACACGTCGCGCGCGAGGTTGTCGCCGCCGAGCAGGTAGTAGGGGTAGAGCCCCTCGGTCTCGCTGGCGATGGGCGTGCCCGGCGCCACGTTCTTCATGCGCGACATCTGGGTCAGCGCGTCGTGGGTGGCGATGCTGTCGGCGAAGAAGGCGGTGAAGACCCAGAACATGACAAGGCCGAAGCCGATCATGCCGACGGTCGAGTCGAACAGCTTGCCGTAGAGCCCGAGCCGCCGCTTGAAGGCGATTGACAGCGTGAAGACGACGACCAGCGCGATCCAGACCGGCAGGAACTGTGTCGCGAGGCGCCCGAGGATGTCGATCCAGCCGAGGGGGTCCATGGAGCCTTCTCCTCAGCTGACGCGGATGCGGGGGTTGAGGAAGACGTAGCCGATGTCCGAGATCAGCTGCGTCACCAGCACGACGAAGACCGCGACGACCGAGCAGGCCAGCAGGAGCTCGATGTCGTTATTGCCCGCCGCCTGCACCAGCGTCCAGCCGAAGCCCTTGTAGTTGAACAAGGTCTCGACGATCACCACGCCGTTCAGCAGCCAGGGGAACTGCAGCATGATGACGGTGAAGGGCGCGATCAGCGCGTTCCGCAGCGCGTGCTTCATCACGATGTTGGGGAAGCTCACGCCCTTGAGGCGGGCTGTCCGGATGTACTGGGCGGTCATCACCTCGGTCATGCTCGCACGGGTCATCCGGGCGATGTAGCCGATGCCGTAGAGCGCGATGGTCAGGACCGGAAGGAAGAAGTTCTCGAAGGTGATGTCGTCCATCGCCGCGGTCGCGGTGCCCTTGAAGAGCTGGACGCCGGCGTTCGAGGCGAGGAACACGATGAAGATCACGCCCGAGACGTATTCCGGCGTGGCAGTGGTGGCGATCGAGAAGGTGGACAGCGTCCGGTCGGTGCGCGAGCCCTCGCGCATTCCGGCCAGCACGCCGATGATCAGCGATGCCGGCACCATCAGCATCATCACCCAGAACATCAGGATGCCGGTCAGGCCGAGCCGTTCCGAGACGATGGCCGAGACCGGCTGCTTGAAGACGGTCGAAAAGCCCCAGTCACCCTGCAGGAGCCCGCAGAACCGCGGCGCGTTCTCCTTGTCTTCGGCACGGTCGACGCAGCGCCCCCGGAGCCGCCCCTCGGCATCCGTGCCGGTCCAGCCCGGCACCACGCCCAGCCATTCGCCGTAGCGAATGACGATGGGCCGGGTGTAGCCGTTGCGCTCCTTCCAGCTCTCGACCTCGTCCTCGCTCATCCGGACGGAGCCCTCGGACCGCGCGAGCTTCTCGAGGTTCGGGGCGAGGTTCGTCAGCGTGAAGACGATGAAGGTCAGACAGAGCGCGGTGAGCAGCATCAGCCCGGTGCGTCTGAGAACGAAGAGCAGCATCGGCGCACCCTTGCCTTGCGCCGGGCGGGTCGGTCAGACCGCCGCCCGGCGTGGGAGGGAAAGGGAGGAGGGGCGCACGCGCCTCTCCTCCGGCACGATCAGGCCTCGACCCACCACTTGTAGTGGTGATGCTCGAAGGTCGGATGCGTGTCCGCGCCCTTCACGCCGGCACGGTAGTTGCGGAACACCGAGCGCCAGTAGGGCTGGATGACCACGCCTTCGTCCTGCATGATCTTCTCGAGGTCGGCCATCACCTCGCGCCGGGCGTCGGCGTCGGCGATCGACAGGGCCTTGGCAAGCCCGGCGTCGAAGTCGGCGTTGTTGAAGGCCGTCTCGTTCCAGGCCACGCCCGAGCGGTAGGCGAGCGAGTAGATCTGCACGCCAAGCGGACGCATGTTCCACTCGGTCGCCGAGAACGGGTACTTCAGCCAGTCGTTCCAGAAGGTCGAGCCGGGCAGGATCGTCCGCTTGATGTTGATGCCCGCGTCGCGGATCTGGGCCGCGACGGCATCGCAGGTCGCCGCCTGCCAGCCGTCGTCAAGCGAGATAAGCTCGAACTCGGTCGCAGCATGTCCGGCCGCCTCGATCGCCGCCTTGGCGCCCGCCGGATCGACGGTCAGCGGCGGAAGCTCGGCATATTCGGGGTGGATCGGGCAGACGTGGTGGTTCTCGCCCACCATCCCGAGTCCTGCGTAGCCCAGTTCCAGCACGATGGCGTTGTTGACGGCGAGCTGGAGCGCCTTGCGGACTTCCTTGCTGTCGTAGGGCGGGCCGCTCTGGTTGAAGCGCACCGCGATGGTCGCGGCGGTGACGGCCTCCGAGACTTCCCAGCCCAGGCCTTCGTAGAGCGGCAGCATGTCGCCGTCGGTGCGGTAGGTCGCATCGATCTCGCCCGAAGAGGCCGCGGCGAAGACCGAGGCGGGGTCGGTGCCGAGGTCG
>JALORM010000280.1 GCA_025458985.1 Paracoccaceae bacterium
GCGCGCTGAGGCGCCGGACCTTGAGAGGAGCCGAAAGATGACCGACTTCACCTATGCCGTGGACGCCGACGGCGTCGCCCTCATCACCTGGGACGTGCCGGGCAAGAGCATGAACGTGCTGTCCCGCGAGGCCTTCGCCCTGGTCGAGGAGCTGATCGACCGCGCGCTGGCCGACCCGGGCGTCAAGGGCGTGGTCATCACCTCGGGCAAGAAGGACTTCGCGGGGGGGATGGACCTGAACGTGCTGGCCTCGATCCGCGCCGAGGCGGGCGAGAACCCCGCCCAGGGCCTGTTCGACTTCACCATGAACGGCCACCGCATCATGCGGAAGATGGAGCGCGCGGGGATGGACCCCAAGACGCTGAAAGGCGGCAAGCCGGTCGCCTGCGCGATCAACGGCACCTGCGCCGGCATCGGGACCGAGATCGCGCTGGCCACGCACCGCCGGTTCATGACCGACAACCCGAAGGCCCGGATCGGCCTGCCCGAGATCCTCGTCGGCATCTTCCCCGGCGGCGGCGGCACCACGCGCTACAGCCGCATGGTCGGCGCGATGGCGGCGGCGCCGGTGCTGCTGGAAGGCAAGATGCTCGACCCTGTCAAGGCCAAGGGCGCGGGGCTGGTGGACGAGGTGGTGCCGGCGGCCGACCTGGTCGCCCGCGCGAAGGCCTGGGTGCTGTCGGCGACTGACGCCGACATCGTCAAGCCCTGGGACCAGAAGGGCTGGAAGATGCCCGGCGGGGCGCCCTATCACCCGGCGGGCTTCATGACCTTCACCGGGGCCAACGCCATGGTCCACGGCAAGACGATGGGCGTCTATCCGGCGGCCAAGGCGCTGCTGGCGGCGGTCTACGAAGGGGCGCTGGTGCCTTTCGACACCGCGCTGAGGATCGAGGCGCGCTGGTTCGTCAACGTGCTGATGAACCCTTCGTCCAGCGCGATGATCCGGTCGCTGTTCCTGAACAAGCAGGCGCTGGAGAAGGGCGCGAACCGGCCTTCCGTGCCCGATCAGACGGTGCGCAAGGTGGGCGTGCTGGGCGCGGGCATGATGGGCGCGGGCATTGCCTATGTCAGCGCGCAGGCCGGGATCGAGGTCGTGCTGGTCGACCGTGACCAGGCCGCCGCCGACAAGGGCCGCGCGCATTCCGAGGGGCTTCTGGACAAGGGCATGAAGCGCGGCAAGGTCACGGCCGAGAAGAAGGCCGAGGTTCTGGGCCGGATCACCGCCACCGCCGACCTGCAGGCGCTGACCGGGTGCGACCTGATCGTCGAGGCGGTCTTCGAGGATGTCGCCGTCAAGGCCGAGATGACGCAGAAGGTCGAGGCCGTCGTGGGGCAGGACTGCATCTTCGCCACCAACACCTCGACCCTGCCGATCACCGGGCTGGCCAAGGCGAGCGCCCGGCCGGAGCAGTTCATCGGCATCCACTTCTTCAGCCCCGTCGACAAGATGATGCTGGTCGAGATCATCCGGGGCGAGAAGACGGGCGAGCGGGCGGTGGCCAAGGCGCTGGATTTCGTCCGCCAGATCCGCAAGACGCCGATCGTGGTGAACGATGCACGCTTCTTCTACGCCAACCGCTGCATCATCCCCTACATCAACGAGGGCGTGCGGATGGTGCGCGAGGGCGTCGCGCCCGCGCTGATCGAGAACGCCGCGAAGCTGGTCGGCATGCCGCTGGGCCCGCTGCAGTTGACCGACGAGACCTCGATCGACCTGGGCGTGAAGATCGCCAAGGCGACGAAGGCCGCGATGGGCGCCGACTACCCCAACGACGAGGTGGACGAGGTCCTGTTCTGGATGGCCGATGCCGGGCGGCTGGGCCGCAAGTCCAACGCGGGCTTCTACGCCTACGACGACAAGGGCCAGAGGCTTGGCCTGTGGGACGGGCTGTCGGCCCGCTACCCTGAGGCGGAGGAGCAGCCCGACCTGGCCGAGGTGAAGCACCGGCTGTTGTTCGCGCAGGTGCTGGAGGCGGTCCGCGCCTTCGAGGAAGGCGTGCTGACCGACATCCGCGAGGGCGATGTCGGCGCGATCCTCGGCTGGGGCTTCGCGCCCTGGTCGGGCGGGCCGTTCGCCTGGCTCGACATCCTGGGCGCCGCCCGGGCGGTCGAACTGTGCGAGGGGCTGGAGGCCGGGTTCGGCCCGCGCTTCGCGGCGCCGAAGCTTTTGCGCGAGATGGCGGCGACGGGCGAGACCTTCTACGGCCGCTACGGCGACGGCCGGAAGGCCGCCGCCTGATGCCCCTGCCTCAGGCCGGCGTCTTGGCCTGAGGATAGCCTATCGCCAGCAGCGCCTCGGCGATCTCGCCCAGGATGGCGGGGTCGTCGATCGTGGCAGGGGTCTTGAACTCCTGCCCGTCGGCGATCTTGGCCATCGTCGCGCGCAGGATCTTGCCCGAGCGCGTCTTGGGCAGGCGGTCCACCACCAGCGCAAGCTTGAAGGCCGCGACCGGGCCGATCTGGTCGCGGACCAGGTTGACGCTTTCCTTCACGATCTCGCCGTGGGGGCGGTTGCAGCCGCGGTTCAGGCAGAGAAACCCCATCGGCAGCTGGCCCTTCAGATCGTCGGCCACGCCGATCACGGCGCATTCGGCGACGTCGGGGTGCGAGGCCAGCACCTCTTCCATCGCGCCGGTCGAAAGGCGATGGCCCGCGACGTTGATGACATCGTCGGTGCGGGCCATGATGTAGAGGTAGCCGTCCGCATCCTTCATGCCGGCATCCCCGGTCTCGTAGTAGCCGGGGAAGTGGTCGAGATAGGACTTGCGGTAGCGCCCTTCGGCGTTCCACAGCGTCGGCAGCGTGCCGGGGGGCAGGGGCAGCTTCACCGCGATGGCGCCGAGCGTGCCCGGCGCGACCTCGTGGCCGGCCTCGTCCAGCACGCGCACGTCCCAGCCCGGCATGGCGACGGAGGGCGAGCCGATCTTGACCGGCAGATGTTCGATCCCCAGCGGGTTCGCCGCGATGGGCCAGCCGGTTTCGGTCTGCCACCAGTGGTCGATCACCGGGACCTTCAGCTTGTCCTCGGCCCAGCGGATCGTGTCGGGGTCGGCGCGCTCGCCCGCAAGGTAGAGCGCGCGCAGGCTGGAGAGGTCGTAGTGCCCGACGAGCTCGCCCTTGGGATCCTCGCGCTTGATCGCGCGGAAGGCGGTGGGCGCGGTGAAGAAGCTGCGGACCTTGTGTTCCGCGATCACCCGCCAGAAGGTGCCCGCGTCGGGGGTGCCGACGGGCTTGCCCTCGAAGACGAGCGTTGTGTTGCCGTGCACCAGCGGGCCATAGCAGATATAGCTGTGGCCGACGACCCAGCCCACGTCGGACGCCGCCCAGAACACCTCGCCCGGGGTCACGCCGTAGATGTTCCGCATGGTCCAGTTGAGCGAGACGAGGTGCCCTGCCGTCGGCCGCACCACACCCTTGGGCTGCCCGGTCGTGCCGCTGGTATAGAGGATGTAGGCCGGGTGGTTGCCGGCGACCGGCGTGCAGGGCGCGGGGGCGACCCCCGCCTGGAATTCGTGCCAGTCGTGGTCCCGGCCGGGGATCAGCTTGGCCACCTCCTGCTCGCGCTGGAGCATCACGACGAGGTCGGGCTTGTGCGTCGCCTGGTCGATGGCGGCGTCGAGCAGCGGCTTGTAGTGGACGATCCGCCCCGGCTCGATCCCGCAGGAAGCGGCCAGGATCGCCTTCGGCGTCGCGTCATCGATGCGGACGGCCAGCTCGTGCGCGGCGAAGCCGCCGAAGACGACCGAATGGATGGCGCCCAGCCGCGCGCAGGC
>JALORM010000281.1 GCA_025458985.1 Paracoccaceae bacterium
GCCGCCGTCCGGAACGGGCTCGGGCAGGTCTGCGGCCGCGTCCGTGCCCGAAGGGTCGGCCACCTCCGGATCCCGGGACGCCTCGTCCGAGGCCGCTTCGGCGTACGCCTCGGCAGTGGCGGACAGGGTCGGCTCTGCCTCGGCGGCGCCATCTGCCGCCGCCCCCAACGCCGCATCGGTCGACGGCTCGTCGGCCTGCGCGGACAAATGATGCGACGGTGCGTCGTCCGCAACGGGGCCTGCCGGCTCGTCCTCGTCCAGCGGCCTCTGTCCGGCCTGCCGCCCGCGCTTCAGGAACTGTCCAAGCACCATCCCGGATCACCTCGCGCCGACGCCTTCAGCACCTCGTCGCGCGGCCCGTAGGTCGTGATCGCGCCCTGGTCGATGCCCATGAGGAAGTCGCATTCCGCGATCGCGTGCGGCCGGTGCGTCACCACGATCACCGCCTTGCCCTGGCGCTTGAGGCGCCGGATGGCGACGTTCACCGCCTCGGAGCCCTCGTGGTCGAGGGCCGAATTCGGCTCGTCCAGGATCAGGATCTGCGGGTCGCCATAGAGCGCGCGCGCGAACCCCACGCGCTGGCGCTGCCCGCCCGACAACTGCGTGCCGGTCGCGGCGATCCGTGTGTCGTAACCTTGCGGCAGGCGCAGGATGATGTCGTGCACATGGGCCGCCTTGGCGGCCTCGACCACCGCGGCCGGATCGACCTGCCGGGCCATCCGCGCGATGTTCTCGGCGACCGTGCCCGAAAACAGCGTCACCTGCTGGGGCAGGTAGCCGATATGGTGGCCGAGCAGGTCGGGGTCGTAGTGGTCGAGCCGCGCCCCGCCCAGCCGCACCTCGCCCTCGGCCGCCGGCCAGAAGCCCAGAAGAGCGCGCGCAAGCGTCGACTTGCCCGACCCTGAAGGCCCGATGACGCCAAGCGCCTGCCCTGGTTCCAGCACGAAGCTCACGTTCCTGACGGTCGGCACCGTTCCGCCCGGCGGCACCACGGTCAGGTTCGTCACCTCGAGCCGCGCCTCGGGCACCGGAAGCGGTGTGCGCGCCCGCTCCGGTTCGGTGTCGTCAAGGAAGCGGACCAGCGACCGCCAGGACGAGGCGGCACGCTGCAGGAACGGCCACTGGCCCATGGCCTGCTCGACCGGGGCCAGCGCCCGGCCCAGCAGGATCGACCCGGCGATCATGGCGCCGGCCGACATTTCCTGCTGGAGCACGTAGTAGGCGCCAAGCCCGAGGACGGCCGACTGCAGGAACAGCCGGAACGACTTGGTGACCGAGGCAAAGCTGCCGGTCCAGTCGTTCGCCATCGTGCCCTTTGCCAGCGCCTCGTTGCGAAGCGTCACCCAGCGGTCGGTCACGTCGGTCCGTGCGCCTTGGCTCAGCACAAGCTCGCGGCCAGACCGGATCTCGTCGGCAAAGGCGTGCGAGGCCTGGTTTGCCTGATGGGCAACCGCGACCCGGCGCGCAGTGACGACCTGGTTGACCAGCGCCAGGATGACGATGATGACGCCGCCGACCACAGCCAGCCACCCGAGCATCGGGTGGAAGATGAAGATCGCGGCGATGAAGATCGGCGTCCACGGCATGTCGAGGATCGCCAGCAGCAGCGGCGATCCGAGGAAGCTCTGGACCGCATCGAGGTCGCGCAGCGCCCCGGCCGAGGCGGCCTGGTCCTTCGCCGAGCCGGACTTGTGCAGGGCGGTCCCGAAGACGCGCGGATCGAGCATCACCTGGAACCGTGCGGCGAGGCGTGCAAGCACCCGCCCGCGGGCATAGTCCAGAAGCGCCATCAGCCCGTAGAGACCGGCCACCAGAACCGAAAGCGCCACCAGGGTCTCGACCGACCGCGACTGAAGCACCCGGTCGTAGACCTGGAGCATGTAGAGCGGCCCCGTCAGCATCAGGATGTTGACGAAGATCGAGAAGACGAAGGCCCACAGAAACAGCCCGCGCCCGCGCTGCAAGGCAGCCTGCGCCTCGTTCTGCCTGCCGGAATTCGTGTCTGCCATCGGCTCCAGCGCCATGTCCTGCCCTTGTCCCCAGCCTACACTCTGGTTGCAGGAATTGAAAATGTCCCTAGTGCCGGCGCAAATCGGGCGGCCGGCAGGCCGATCCTTGCCGACGCCTGCGCTTCCCCGCCGATGCGGCCTGCAAAGCTGCCGCGAATCGCCCTTCGTGCCCTTCCGGTGGGGCAAGGGCTTGCCGCCCTCGCCACGGCTCCGGTCGCCGCGACGGGCGTGCAGACAGGCGACACCCGTCGACGAAGTGCCACCTGGGGTTGCGCTCAAGGTACAGACCGCTAGCCTCGGATTGCAACCCCCGCGAGAGCTCCCTGCGCGCAGGGGTCCCCGAAACCTGCTGGAGTTACCGGAATGTCTTGTTCTGCAGAGGCTTGGGCCGGTTCCATCCCTCGGCGGCCGGTCGCTTCACGGCCGTGCGCCTTGCCATATTGTTGGCCCCTTTCGAACAATAAAAAGTGACGCATAGGAAAGTATCAAAAAAACGGGGCGGTGAGGACGCGGCCGTACTCTGGCGGGTGTGGGAACTGGCGAGATGGCTCTGGTGAAGACGATCGACGACGGTGAAGAGCAGTTTGTGGACGAGCTGAAGCCCGGCACGCGACTGCTGCACGGCCAATACACGATCGAGCGCTTCATCAACGCGGGCGGCTTCGGGATCACCTACCTCGCGCGCAACAGCCTCGACCGCGAGGTCGTGATCAAGGAATGCTTCCCCGGGTCGTTCTGCCGGCGCTCGCACAACATCGTCGCCGCACGCTCGCGCGCCCACGAGACGCAGTTCGCCCACATCGTCCGGCTTTTCGTGCAGGAGGCGAAGAGCCTCTCGCGGCTGGTCCACCCCAACATCGTCGGCGTGCACCAGGTCTTCGAAGAGAACGACACCGCCTACATGGCGATCGACTACGTCGAGGGGCGCGACCTTCTGGACATCATCGAGACGGACCCGTCGAGCCTGACGCCCGCACTCATCGTCCAGATCCTCAGGAAGCTGCTCGGCGCCATCGCGTTCATCCATGACAACGGGATGCTCCACCGCGACATCTCGCCCGACAACATCCTGCTGAGCTCGGCGGGCGAACCGGTCCTGATCGACTTCGGCGCCGCGCGCCAGCAGGCGACCAAGGTGGGCGGCAAGGCGCTGTCGGCACTCCGCGTGGTGAAGGACGGGTACTCCCCGCAGGAGTTCTACGTCGCCGGAAGCCAGCAGAACGGGTCGAGCGACCTCTACGCGCTGGCCGCCACCTTCCACCACATCATCACCGGCGAGGTGCCGCCGTCGAGCCAGACCCGCCTGGTTGCCATCGCCGAGGGCAACGAGGACCCTTATCGCCCCATGGCGGGCCACGTTCCGGGCTATCCGCCCGAATTCCTCGAAGCGCTCGACCAGGCGTTGAGCGTGCTGCCGAAGGACCGGATTCCCACGGCGCACGAATGGCTGGACCGGATCGCGCGCCGGCCGGAACTGAAGGTGGTGTCGCTGAATGCCGGGGGCGGGGCAGCTCACGATGCGCTGCCGGCGCCTTCGGACATCGCCGAGCCTGCGCTGAAGCCCGACCTTGCCGACGGCAGACAGCACGTTCCCGGCGATGGAAGCCTGTCGACGGCGGCGAAGGTCAAGGGCCTCAAGATGGGCATCATCGGCGCGCTGGTGATCGGCGCGGGGCTGGCGGCCGCTTCGATCCTGTCGCCGCCGCCTGAGGCCGTCGCGCCAGAGGGCGAAGCCGATCGGGCCACGACGAACGGCTCCGTCCCGGCCGATCCGGCGCCGCGCCCGGTGCGCGAGGCTGCAGGCCCGGCCATGGCCCCCGAGACGGCATCGGCGCCATCGGCACCCCCTGCCACTGCCGTGTCCGCTGGCCCGGCACAGGACGCACCCCCCGCGCCCGAGACGCCGGAGCCCGTCGACGCCGCCGTGGCCGAGACGGCATC
>JALORM010000282.1 GCA_025458985.1 Paracoccaceae bacterium
ACGGGTTGGGGGCTCGCATTGCTGCCGCCGCAACCGGCGGGCGTCATCTGGGTGCCGGTCACGCTCGGGACCGTCCGGGTCTTCGACCGCCTGCCGGCCGAGATCCGAAGCTGGGTGCGCCTTGCGGGCACGCCCGGTGCCGGGTCAGCGAGCTTCGACGTCACCCTGACCGATCATGCCGGCCGTATCCTGGTCGAGGTCGAAGGCATCTCGTTCCGCGCCGTCGCCGCCGAAGAGGTGCTGGCCCGCCCCGCGCCCCCCGCGCCGGGCGAACTTGTCGCCGACGACGCCGGCCGCCGCACGCTTTCCCCGGCCGAGGAACGCCTGGCCCAGGCGCTGGCGGGGGGCATACGCCCGGCCGAAGGCGCCGAGGCCTTCCTGCGGGCGCTGGGCGCGGGTCAGGCGCAGGTGCTGGTCTCGTCGCTCGACCTGCCCGCGCTGGTGCGGCAGAGCGCGGCGTCGGCCCCGGTCGAGCCCGGGGATGGCCCGGGCTTTGCGCGGCCCGAGCTCGAAACCGCCTACCTCGCCCCGCGCAACGACGTCGAGCGCACGCTCGCCGGGTTCTGGTCGGACCTCCTCGGCGTCGCCGAGGTTGGCGTCGAGGACGACTTCTTCGCGCTCGGCGGGCACTCGCTGATCGCGGTCAGGCTGTTTGCGATGATCCGGCGGACCTGGAAGCTCGACTTCCCGATCTCGGTCCTGTTCGAGGCGCCCACGATCGCGCGCTGCGCGCAGCTGATCGTCGACCGCCTCGGCCCCGAGGTCCTGGGCGGCGCGGCGGCGGATCCGGTCGCCAAGGCCGATCCGGCGGGACCGAAGTTCACCCATCTGGTCGCCATGCACGCAGGCGAGGGCGGGCCCAAAACGCCGTTCTTCCTTGTCGCAGGCATGTTCGGCAACGTGCTGAACCTGCGCCACCTTGCGCATCTGCTGGGCACGGACCGGCCGTTCTACGGGCTTCAGGCGCGCGGCCTCTTCGGCGACGCCGCGCCGCACGACACGCTGGAAGAGGCGGCCGCGGACTGCATCGCCGAGATCCGCCAGGTGCAACCGCACGGGCCCTACCTGCTGGGCGGCTTCTCCGGCGGCGGACTGACCGCCTGGGAAATGGCGCGTCAGCTGCGCGCGGCGGGCGAAGAGGTCGCGCTGACCGTGCTGCTCGACACGCCGATGCCGGTGCCCGAGCCGCTGAGCCGCGCCGACCGGGCGCTGATCAAGCTGGCCGAGCTGCGCGCCGGCGGGCCGAAGTTCCTGGCCGACTGGGCGCGGCGCCGGATCGAATGGGAACGCTCGCGCAAGGCTCGGGCAGCGGGCGAGCCCGATCCGACCGTGCCCTCGTTCCACAATGCGGCCATCGAGACGGCGTTCCGCCACGCCGTCGGGGTCTATCGGCTGGCACCCTCGCCCGGTGGCCGGGTTGTCCTCTACCGCCCGCCGCTGGACCGGCGCTGGAAGGTGACAGGCGGCCGCTTCGTCAACGGCGAGCGCGAATATGTCTACCCCGACAACCTGTGGACGCCGGTCGCGCCCGGGATCGAGGTGGTGGAGGTGCCGGGAGACCACGACTCGATGGTGCTTGAGCCCAATGTCCGCGTGCTGGCGGCCCGCCTGCGCGCGGTGATCGACGAGGTCGAGGCGGCCGCCTCCTCCGGAGAGGGCGGGCCTGCGCTCAAGGCCGCCGAATGACGGGAAGGCAAGCCATGACGCTGAGCGCGATCCTGATCGGCAACGAAAGCCTGACGGCCGAATGCGGAAAGCTCTGGCTTGACCGCGGCCATGCCATCGCGGCGGTCGTCACGCGCGATCCGCGGGTGGCCGACTGGGCGGCCGGCCTCGGGCTTTCGGTCCATGCGCCGGGCGCGGAACTGGGCGCACGGCTTGGCGCGGCCTTGGCGGACTGGGTGCTGTCGGTCGCGAACCTGTCGCTTGTGCCCGAGGATCTGCTGGCGCGCGCCGGGCAGGGCGGCGTGAACTTTCACGACGGTCCGCTGCCTGCCTATGCCGGGCTGAACGCGCCGGTCTGGGCGATCCTGAACGGCGAGGCGCGCTACGGCATCACCTGGCACCTGATGACGGCGGGCATCGATGAGGGCGAGGTTCTGGCGACACGCGCCTTCGAGATCGCGTCCGACGACACCGCCTTCACCCTGAACGCGCGCTGCTTCACCGCGGCGCTGGAAAGCTTCCCGGAGGTGATCGGCGCGCTGGAGGCCGGGGGGCACCCGAGGCGGCCGCAGGAGGCGGGCGCGCGGCACCTCTGGCGCCGGGCCGACCGGCCGTCGGCGGCGGCGCGTCTGGATTTCGCCCTCCCGGCCGAGCAGGTGCTGCGGCTGGTCCGGGCGCTGGACCACGCCGGCTACCGCAACCCGCTGGCGGTGCCGAAGATCGCCGTCGGGGACCGCATGCTGGCAGTCGGGGCGGCCGAGGCTGCCGAAGGGGCCGGCGCGCCCGGAACGGTTCTCGAGGCAACGCCGGCGGGTCTTGTCGTGGCCTGCGGCACAGGCGCGGTGCGCCTGGCCCGTCTGAGCGACATGGGCGGCAAGCCGGCCTGCCCCTCGACGCTGGGCGTCGCGCAGCTGCCCTCGCCGGGGGCGGAGGAGGCCGCCCGGCTTGATGCCGCGCTTGCGCCCGTGGCCGAGGGCGAGGCGCGGATGCGCCGCCTGCTGCTTGCGCCCGAGCCGGTCGAGATCGGCGGGCCGCCGGCTGCGGCCGCCGACTGGCGCGCGCTGCCGCTGGCGCTCGACGGGATTGCGCCCGCGCGGCTGACCCTCGCCGCGCTCCGCGCAGCGGGCCGCCTTTCGGGAGACATCGGCTGGTCTTCGGGCGCCTCGCCCGCGCCGGGCTACGCAACCGACTGGGTGCCGCTGCGCCTTGCTGCCGCCGGCCCGCTGGGCCCGGCCGAGGCCGAGGCGGCGCGCGGCATCGAGGCCGCCCGGGCTGCCGGCGGCGTCGCGGCGGACCTCGCCCTGCGCGAGCCGGGGCTTGCCGCGCTTGCGCCGCCCGCCCTGACCGTCTCGCTCGGAGACGGGCCGGTGACCGGCACCGCCGTGACACTGACATGTGGTGCGGCCCCGACCCTGTGGCACGACGCGGCGCGGCTGTCGCCGGAACTGGCGCAGGCCTTTGCCGGACGACTTGTCCGCGTAGCCCGGGCGCTCGCCGCCGGGCCTGACACCGACCTCACGGAGCTTGCCGTTCTGTCGGCCGAGGAGGAGCGCACGCTTTCGGGCGCGCTTGCCGCCACGGCGCGCGACTACGACCGCGGCCAGACGATCCCCGGCGCGATCCTGGCCGAGGCCGCGCGTCGCCCGGCCCATCCGGCGGTGATCGCCGGCGGCACGCGGATCGGCTACGGCGATCTCGTCGCCCGTGCTGCGCGGATCGCGCATGTCCTGCGCGGCATGGGCGTCGGCCGCGGCACGCCGGTCGGGCTTGCCTGCCCGCGCGGGGCGGGAATGATCGCAGGCGCGCTTGGCATCCAGATGGCGGGCGGGGCCTATGTGCCGATGGACCCCGCCTATCCCGCCGACCGGCTGGAGCTTTATGCCGCGGACTCGGGCTGCCCGGTCATCGTGACCGAAACGGCGGCCGAGGCCGCGCTGCCCCCCGGCCCGGCGCGGTTGGTCCTCGATGCAGACGCCCGGCTTGCCGATGCACCCACGACCCCGCCTGCGGACGGGCCGGGGGCAGAGGACATGGCCTATCTCATCTACACCTCGGGCTCGACCGGGCGGCCCAAGGGCGTGATGGT